>JBKJNL010000690.1:0-4838 GCA_046593615.1 Myxococcota bacterium
CGCCGGCGGCGCCTTTGGTGCGGCGTGCAGCGCCCGTTCGGCAAAGGCGTTGGCGCCGTCGAGGTCGCTCTTCTTGTAGGCGACCTCGGCCATGGCGCCCAGGACGAGGGCGCGTTCTGGCAAGGCGTCGCCCTCGCGATCGAGCGCGGCCCGACCGAGCGCGGAAGCGTCGGCGACGTCGAGCGGCCGCTGCTCGTCGCGCTGCTCGTCGGCACGGGTCAGGGCTTCTTCGAGGACGTCGAGGGCCTCACGGTGCTCGCCGCGCTGCGAGAGCAGCTCACCGATGCGCCGCAACACCGAAGGCATCTGGTCGGGCCGCGCCAGCTGCCGCATCTCTTCGGCGGCTTTGAGCGCTTCATGCAGCTGTCCGCGCAGCCGCTCGGCCTCGGCGAGATGACCGAGCAACTGGAAGCGCAGGTCGTCGGTGGAGTCGCCGTCGGAGTCCAGTCCCCCCGACGTCGGCGGCCCCAGCGGCCCCGGCGCGGGTGGGCGCTCGGCGGCGACGGTCAAGGCCTGTCGCAGCAGCTCGACGGCGGAGCCGTAGGCAAAGGTCGACAGCAGCTTCTCGGCCGCCGACAGCGCATACGGCAGACCGCGCGCGGGATCGGTGCCGCGCAGCAGGTGAAAGGCGAGCAGGTGCTCCGACGTCTCGCGCTGCTCAAAGGCGACGCCGATGGCCTGGTGGATCGAGCGCGCCTCGTCGTCTTTGAGGCCGCGCAGCACGACCTCCTGGTGGTGCGGGCGCGCAAACGAAAACAGCAGCTCGCCGTTGTGCAGGCGGCGCACGAACAGCTTCTGCTCGACGAGCGCGCCGAGGTGCCGCGCGACCTCGGGGGTGGCGCCAGCGACGACGGCGGCGACGAGATCGGCGGTGGCCGGGCGCCCGAGTGCGGCCAGCGCGAACACCGCCCGGCGGGCTTTGTCGTCGAGGCCGGCCAGCCGTTGCAGCAGCAGCGTGTCGGTGTCTTTCGGCAGCGACTCGAGCAATTCGTCGACGTCTTCGGGGCGCCCGCGCGATGCGGCCAGCAGGCGATCGAGCAGCGGGTGCGACGCGAGATAGCTCGCCAAGCCGGCGCGACTGAGCCCTTCGACGATGAACAGCCGCGAGCGCGGCCCTTCGGCGAGGGCATCGACGAGGGCGCGGGAGTCGGCGTCGTCGGTGCGCGCCGCGGCCATCAGCACGCCGGTGAAGCGGTCTTCGACGTCGACGCCGTCGGGGTTGAACAGGTGGCGGGCCAGGAAGCGCACCGCGTCGCGGGTGTCGTCGTCGGCGTAGTGCAGGTCGGCCAGCTGCAGCGTCAGCGGCGTGTGCTTCGACAGGTCGATGAACAGCGCGCGCAGCCCTTCCAGAAACGCAGTCTTGTCGCGCGCCCGCGAGAAGCCCGACGACGACGTCGCCGCCAACGCCGGCACCAGCACCGACAGCGCGCGGGTGTGGTTGTCAAGGAAGCCGTCGGCGAGACCGCGCGATTCGAGAAAGGCCAGGGCCTGCGCCGCCGGCTCCCGCAGCATCGCGTAGGGCTGCGTCGCCGTCTGCTCGGCGCGGCCGAACAGCACGAGCCGACCGGTGCGGCCGAGCTCTTTGCGCAGCTCCGACAGCAGGTGGGCCTTGCCGACGCCGCGGGGGCCGCCGAGGACGACGACGCCGCCGAGGGCCTGCAGCTCGTCGTGCACCTTCACCAGCTCGCGAAGGTTGGGGGAGCTGTTCGGGGGGGGCAGCAATGAACTGCCCGCGGCCGCAATCGAGCCCGGGTTTCCGGGAGCGCCTCCGGAGAGCTTCGTGCCATCGGCCCGTTCGACCACCACGCCCCGCACTAGCAGCGTCGACGTCGACGAGAAAGGGCCGGCCGTGCCGCGGTGTCAGGTCTGGCGGTGTCAGGTCGGGAGGCCACCCGGCACCTCACGCAGCATCAGCGATCAAGCCGCCGCGGGGCCAGATGAGCCAGATGACGACGAGCCAGAAGACGACGAGCCAGAAGACGACGACCCCGACGACGACGAAGCGGCCGGCGCAGCCGCGGGCTTGGACTCCGTCTTGGTCTCGGTCTTTGACTCGGTCTTGCTCTCGCCGCCAGCCGCTGCCGGCTTGGCGTCGCCCTTCGAAGAGTCGGAGGCGCTGGCCGCCGTCGTCGACGACGACGCGTAGAGGTCTTTGTACCAGCCGCCGCCCTTGAGGTGGAACGCCGAGAGCGAGAGCTCTTTGCCCATGGTCTTGGCCGCGCCGCAGGTGGGGCAGGCATCGGGAGCGGGGTCGGTGTGCTTCTGCAGCACCTCTTCGAGGTGGCCACAGGCCGAACAGCGGAACTCAAAAATCGGCATCGAAGGCTCCAGGCGACGTCGTCAAAGTACGCGCTGGATCCCCCGCGTCAACGGGCGCGGCGCAACGCGTCGGCGGAGCTGGCATCGAAGCACTGACAGCTGCAGGTGGGTCGTCTATCGTGACGGCTCTTTGAGGCAGGGTGCCTGCTGGGGTCCGGACCAGCAACGCTCGCAAGAGCGGCAACAGGCGCCCGGTGAAAGTAGGCGGTCGGCTCGTGCAGCCCGGCCGCCCGCATGCGACTGCGCCCCGGAACGGCGTCGTCGACGGCGGTTGAAGATGTCGACGATTCCTGTCGGAGCTCCTGGAGCAGCACTCCCCATCGCGCCCGTGCGCTACTCCGAAACGCTGCTGCCGACCCAGCACGGCAAGCTGCGCATGGTGGTCTTTCGCGAGCCCTCCGGTCTCGAGCATGTGGCCATGGTCGCCGGCGACGTCAGCGGAGAAGGCAGCGGCGACGACGTCCTGTGCCGCGTCCACTCCGAGTGCCTGACCAGCGAGGTCTTTGGCTCGCTCAAGTGCGACTGCAAGCAACAGCTCGACCGCGCCCTCGACCTGATCGCCCGGCGCGGCCGTGGCGTCGTCCTCTATCTGCGCGGCCACGAAGGCCGCGGCATCGGGCTCGGCGACAAGGTCCGCGCCTATGCGCTGCAAGAGCAGGGGCACGACACTGTCGACGCCAACCGCCTGCTGGGGCTGCCCGATGAAGCCCGCGACTTCTCGATGGTCCGGGCGATCCTCGCCGACCTCGGCGTGCGCAGCGTGTCGCTGTTGACCAACAACCCGCTCAAGGTCGACGCGCTGCTGGCGCAGGGTGTCGTCGTCGTCCGGCGCGTCCCGCACCTGTTCATCCCCGAGTCCTCGTTCGCGGCGCGCTACCTGGCCACCAAGGGCGCGCGCATGGGACACGTGCTCGAGGAGTCGTCGCCGCTTTCGTCGTCGCCGCTTTCGTCGTCGCCGCTTTCGTCGTTGTCAGGCGGGCCGCCGACGCGGGCCTTTGGCACCTGAGCCAGGTCGCCGAATCACCGAGAACTCCATGACGCCCTGGCCGTCCCCCGACGCCGTTGACGCCGACGAACGCGCGTCGCTGCGACCGTTTTTTGTCGATGACGCCGGCCTGCACCTGCTCGATCAGCGGGAGCTGCCGGGCCGTGAGCAGTGGCATGTCTTTGCCGGCACCGACGACGGCGTCGAAGGCGCAGCCCGGGCCATCGAGACCCTCGCTGTGCGCGGGGCCCCGGCCATCGGCGGCGCAGCGGCCCTGATCCTCGCGGTGTGGGCCAGCAACCAGCCATCGCCGTCTTCGTCGTCGTCCTCGTCGTTCGCCACGCACCTGGCGCACCACGTCGCGCGCCTGCGGCGCACGCGGCCGACGGCCGTGAATCTGTTCGTCGCCCTCGACGCCATTGCCGGATCCGCCACCGCCGACGACGTCGTCGCCCGCGCCCTCGCCTACGTCGACGGCGACGCGGCCGCCTGCCGGGCCATGGGCGAAGCGGGTGCCGCGCTGCTGCAAGACGGCGATGTCGTCGTCACCATCTGCCACACCGGCGCGCTCGCGACCTGCGGGCAGGGCACAGCGCTCGGCGTGGTCAAGAGCGCGCGGCGCCAGGGCAAAGACGTCGAGGTCGTCGCCCTCGAGACCCGCCCGCTGCTGCAGGGCGCGCGTTTGACGGCGTGGGAGTGCCAGCGCGTCGGCATCCCGGTCACGTTGATCACCGACGGCATGGCGGCGTTCGCGCTGTCGCGCGGGGTGCGCGGCAAGAAGATCCGGCGGGCCTTTGTCGGCGCCGATCGCATCGCCAGAAACGGCGACACCGCCAACAAGATCGGCACGTTTTCGTTGGCCGTGGCCTGCGATCGCCACGGCGTGCCGTTCCATGTGGTGGCGCCCACGTCGACGTTCGACGACGCCTGCCCCGACGGCGCGGCCATCCCCATCGAAGAGCGCAACGCCTCGGAGGTGCGCACCTTCATCCAGACCGCGGCAGGCGCCGCGACGTCCCCCGTCGACGTCCCGGTGTGGAACCCCAGCTTCGACGTCACCCCGAGCGCCCTGATCGAGAGCTTCGTCAGCGAGCGCGGCGTGTTTCAGCGCCGGTGATGCCCGCTCGGCGACGCCGAGTTCGGCGTTGTCGTCGACGTCGTCTACGGCCCGGTCGTCTTCGGCAGCGCGGCCAGCGCTTTTTTCGTCGCCCGCAGCAGCGGCTGCGCCGACACCGCGTCGCCCGAGGCGTTCTTCATCCACACGTCGGGGGCGACGGCACCGAGCTTCGTCATGCGCTCGATCTCCATCCCGAGCGTCGCCTTCTTTGACGACGTCGCCTTTTCGATCTGCTCTTCGATCTGAAACGAGATCAAGTGACCAAGAGGGTAGTCGGTCAAGTAGAGGGGATAGGCAACCATGTGTGAGTAGATGCCCAGCAGTGACGTTCCGTTGCCTTCTTTGTCGACGCCGCCGAGCACCGGGGCGTAGTGCTTCTTCCAGATGTCGGCGGCGATCTTGACGGTCGCGTCGCGC
>JBKJNL010000808.1:0-5771 GCA_046593615.1 Myxococcota bacterium
TGGGCGTGCTGCAGCTCCGCCGACGTCGCCAGCCGCGCGCGCGGGTTCGGACCGCTGACCTGACCGGCTGACACACGACACGGCACCAACACGACCCGAGGTCCGCCCGCCCGTCACCTGACGTCACCTGACGTCGTCGGCGGCTTCGTTTTCGCTGCCGCTCGCGCAGGCGGGCTCGGAGCTCATCGCCGGCACCGCCGCGATCGCCGACTTTGGGCGAGGCCGGTCAGCACGCGGAAGGCCGAAAAACACAATGGGGGAGCTGCGATCGGGGAGCGAATGACCGTCTTCTTGACCGACGTCACACATCGCTTGATCAAAATGGCGCAGGGCTGGTCGAGAAGGCGGAGACGTGGCGGGGCCCGCCGTACGGTGCGGCCGTGAACTTCAAAAAAGCCTCCCCCGCCCTGGTCCGCCTCTCGCTGCTCACGGCCGTAAGCACTGTGCTTGCTGTGCCGGCGCACGCCCAGGAGGCGCAGCCGGCCTTTCCCGCCAGCGCCCGCTACATCGGCAGCCCCGGACCCGCGCAGAGCTTCTTCGAGCCGTCCGGCGACGCCGGCGGCGGCGGCGAGCGCGACATCGTCGGTGACGCCAGCGCGCCGCCCTTGTTCGTCGCCACCGACGACGCGTTTCTCTACCTCCGCATGCGCCTCAACGGCGACCCCTGCAAAGATCGCATCGGCGGCAGCTGCGTGGACTTGAAGTCCTTTGGCTGGGCCTTTGCCTTTGACAACAACGACGAGTTCACGACCTACGAGCACCTGATCGGGGTCAACGGCGCCACCGAGAGCGTCCAGTTCCGCGAGAACACCATCGCCACCACCATCGACTCACCCGCCGAAGACGCCGAGACCCTGCTCGTGTCCTACCGGCCGGCGGTGCGCTTCTACGAGGTCGTCGCCGCCGGATCGAGCTTCGCCGGCAACCCCGACTTCTTTCTGTCGATGGCCGTGCGCTGCAGCGACCTCGCCGCCGAGGGCTACTCGTGCGCCGGCCCGCTGCGCCTCTGGGGCGGCACCTCGAGCAACGCCCGCAACCTCGGCGCCGACCTCAGCTTCGTCGCCGGCACCGGCAACCTCGGCGACGGCGTCACCGACCCGGTCGATCCCCCGCCGGTCAACAACGACCTCGACGGCGACGGCATCCCGAACCTGGTCGAAGATCGCAACGGCAACGGCACCGTCGACGCCGGCGAGACCGACCCCCGCGATCCCGACAGCGACAACGACGGCCTGTGCGACGGCAGCAACAGCGTCGCCGGCGCGTGCCGCGGCGGTGAAGACCGCAACAACGACGGCATCGTCGGCGACAACGAGACCGATCCGCGCAACCCCGACACCGACGGCGACAACAAGGGCGACGACGCCGAGGTCGGCGCCGACACCGCGCGGCCCGCCGACACCGACGGCGACGCGGTCATCGACGCCCGCGAATCGGCCCTCACCGACGCCGACGGCGACCTGTTCGTCGACGAGCTCGACCCGGCCAACCTGAATCCGTGCATCCCGAACCCCGAGGCCCTGGCCTGCCCGACCGGCGACTTCGACGACGACGGCATCGACAATGGCTCTGACCCCGAGCCCGAGAACCCCTGCTTCCCGAATCTCGACGCCCTGGCCTGCCCCACCGGCGACACCGACGGCGACGAGGTCGACAACGGCGACGACGGCGAGCCCGAGAATCCCTGCTTCCCGAACCCCCAGGCCGTGGCCTGCCCCTCCGGCGACACCGACGGCGACGGCGTCGACAACGGCAACGACCCCGACCCGCTCGACGGCTGCAACCCGAACCCGCTGGCGCTGGCCTGCACCGGTCCCGACAACGACGGCGACGGCGTCACCGAAGACAACGATCCCGATGACAACGACCCCTGCGTGCCGAGCACGCTGGCCCTGGCCTGCGAGACGGGCGACACCGACGGCGACGACGTCGAAAACGGCGAAGACCCCGACCCGTCCGACCCCTGCGTGCCCAACATCAACGCGCTCTTGTGCGACGCCGGCGACACCGACGGCGACGGCGTCAACAACGGCGACGAGCGCGACAACGGCACCGACCCGTTGAACCCCTGCGACCCCGATCCCGCCGCCCTGGCCTGCCCCTCGGGCGACGAAGACGGCGACGGCACCAACAACGGCGACGACGACGCGCCCACCGATCCGTGCGTGCCCGACGCAAACGCCCTGGCCTGCGACACCGGCGACACCGACGGTGACGGCACCAACAACGGTGACGACGACGCGCCCACCGACCCGTGCCTGCCGGACGAAAACGCCCTGGCCTGCGACACCGGCGACACCGACGGCGACGGCATCACCAACGGCGACGAGCGCGATAACGGCAGCGACCCCACCGACCCCTGCGATCCAGACGCCAACCACATCCTGTGCGACACCGGTGACACCGACGGCGACGGCATCAACAACGGCGACGAGCGCGACCACGGCACCGACCCCCTGAACCCCTGCGATCCCAACCCCGAGGCCGCGGCCTGCTTCACGCCGGGCGAAGGGGAAGGCGAGGTCGGCGGCGAAGGCGAAGGCGACGTCGTCGTCGGCGAAGGCGAAGGCGAAGTCGTCGGTGGCGAAGGCGAAAGCGAAGTCGTCGGTGGTGAAGGCGAAGGCGAATTCGTCGGCGGCGAAGGCGAAGGCGACGTCGTCGGTGGCGAAGGCGAAGGCGAAATCGGCCCGGTCAACCCCTGCTCGCTCGGCGTGAACTCGCTCTTGTGCGACGCCGCCGACAGCGACGGCGACGGCACCAACAACGGCGACGAGCGCGGCAACGGCACCGACCCGCTGAACCCCTGCGATCCCGATCCCGATGCCGTCGCCTGCCGTGGCAGCGACGACGGCGAAGGCAGCGGCCGCGAAGGCGAAGGCGAGGGCAGCGAAGGCGAAGGCGAAGGCGAAGGCGCCGAGGGCGAGGGCGAAGGCACCGAGGGCGAAGGCGAAGGCGCCGAGGGCGAAGGCAAAGGCACCGAGGGCGAGGGCGAGGGCGACATCGATCGGCCCCGGCACGGGGCCACGGTGGGCGGCTGTGGCTGCAGCGCCGACGGCGAGGGAGACGTCGGCGCAACGGCTTTGGCCGGTGTCCTGGTCGGCCTGCTCCGGCTGCTCCACCGGGGTCGTCGCCGCCGCTCGGCCTGATCAGTCTGGGTGACCGAAAGAGGCGCGAGCGGACAGCCGCTCGCGCTTTTTTTTGTGCGCCGCGGTGCTCTGTCGCTCAGGCCGCGACGACGACGGCGCCGGCTTCGACGTCGACGAGCACGTCGCCCTGCACGAGGTCTGCGGCGGGCTTGCGGGTCGTCGCCCCGGCAAACGGCACGCGCCGGAGCTCGCCGCAGGCCAGGGCCGACAGCGTCGCCGGCGGCGGCACCTGCAGCCGGTAGACGACGGTGGAGCCGGGCCGGCTGTGGACCTGCACGCCGCGCTTCTCGATGAGCAGCGGGCCGAAGCGACAGTGGGTCGACAGCGCGCTGCGCTCGACGGCCGCGCCGCCGAGCTGGGTGACGCCGGTCTGCACCCGGGCCCCCATGACGAGCAGCCCCAGGGCCTTGGCCCGCAAGCCGAGGCCGGGCACGAGCGTGAACAGCGAGAAGCCGACGACGTGGCCGTCCTCGGGGGTGGGCAGGGCGCAGAATTCGGCGAGCGGCACCAGGTCGTCGTCGTCGACGTCGTCGAAGCCGCCGGCGGCCAGGCCGGCCCGCTGCTCGAGGTCGTGCACCAGCGCCGGGTCGACGTCGCGCTTTCTGGCCGCGAAGCCGACCATGGCCGTCGGCAGCGTCGCGCAATCCAGCTGCACCCAGGCCGGCATGCCGAGGTCGCCAAAGGCCTTTGCGTTGGCGGCGTTCACCAGGCGAAAGAAGCCCACAGCGTGGTCGTCGAGCACGTCGACGACGACGGCGGGCCCGAGGGCGGCCGGCACGCGCCCGGCCCAGGCCGCGCACCACGGGCCGTGGCCGAACACAAACGGCACGAGGGGCAAACGGGTCACGTCACCACACCCTGGCCCTGGCCCCGGGTCCACACGGCGTCGGCGGGGACGTCGTCGACGGACAGGCCCCACAAGCGGTTCGTCAGGCACACCGCCGCGCCGCCGCCCTTGCCGAACAAGGCCGGCAGCGACAGCAGGCGCACGGTCAAGCCGAGCCCCCGCCAGGCATCGATGACGACGTCGGGGACGCCGTCGGGCGCCAGCACGGTGTCGTTCACCTGCAGCGCGTTCGTCGCGTAGGTCAGCGTCTGCTCGGGCGTGACGGCGACGATGCGGGCCCCGTCACCGGCGGCGTCCTCGAGAAACGACCGCAGCCGCTCGGCGCCGTCGTCGCGCAAGGCCGCGAAGCAGACGACGACGACGACGTCACGGCCCTTGCGGTAGCCGCCGAGGAACGTGTTGCCGTGGAACCAGGGGTCGGCGTGGAAGCCGAGGTGCAGCGAGGGACCCGGCAACAGCGCGCCATAGGCGCCCCAGGCGTCGGCTGCGGTGCGGGCCCAGCGCCCCGCGCCGGCGGTGCAGACGAAACGCCGCGATCCGCCGGCCGCGGGGTCGCCGCCGACGTCGATGACGTCGCCCTGTCCTTCGAAGCGGGGCGCGATGCGCCGGGTGCGCACACCGAGCCGCTGCAGAAAGGCCTCGACGACGGCGGTCTCGCCCTGCCGGTGCGGCGGCGTGAGATTCGGCAGCACGAACAGCGGGCCGTCGTCGTCGCGTCCCATGACGCCGGCTTCGGCGGTGTAGGGCAGGCCGGTCAACAGCGGGTCGGGCCCCTCGAGGCCAACGACGACGCCGCCGGCCTCGCCGATGGCGTCGACGATGGCGTCCCAGTCGCGCTGCGCGTCTTTGGCCGCGGGGCTCTGGGCGTGCTCGGCAAAGACGTTGGCCCGCCCGCGGATGGCCCAGTCGTCGCGGGGTCGCGACATCAGGAACAGAGGCCGGTTTGACGTGGACGCCATCGTGATTACACCCGGGCCACAAAGGTGGACGAAGAGCCCTGCACCCGCAGGTCGGCGCTCTTGTTATTGCGTTGTTGCGCACTCCGGCCAGCGGCGGCGCGCGGCGGGTGAAATGTTTTCTGTCGCACTCCGCCGCACCGGCTGCGCGCGAATTCGATGAGGCGGACCATGCAGTTCCAGGACTACTACAAGACCCTCGAGGTCGAGCGCTCGGCCACGCAGGACGAGATCAAGAAGTCCTATCGACGGCTGTCGAAAAAGTTCCACCCCGACATGAACGCGGCGAACCACGACGCCACCGAGCGCTTCAAGCGCATCGGTGAGGCCTACGAGGTCTTGAAGGACCCCGACAAGCGCAAGAAATACGACCAGCTCGGCCAGCACTGGAACAACCCCTCGGCGCAAGCCGGCGCCGCCGGCGCAAACCCCTACGCCGGCTGGCAGAACGTCGACTGGAACCAGGCCGGCGGCCCCGGCGGACCCGGCGGACGAGGACGCGGCGGCCAACCCTCGGGCTTCTCCGACTTCTTCGACACGTTCTTTGCCCAGCAAGGTGGGTTCGCCGGCGGCGCCGATCCCTTTGCCGCCGGCGAAAACGAGGGCGCCCGTCAGCGGGCCGGCCAACGCCGGGGCCGCGATCCCTTTGGCGGCGCCCGCGACGGCGAAGACGCCGAGGTCGAGATCACGATCCCCCTCGAAGACGTCGCCGACGGCGTGCAGAAGACCATCACCCTGCAGCAGACGGTGACTGGTCCCGACGGTGGTCGCCGCGTCGAAGAGAAGAGCTACACGGTCAAAATTCCGGCCGGCACGGTGAAC
>JBKJNL010000830.1:0-4629 GCA_046593615.1 Myxococcota bacterium
GGCGATCGAACAGGATCAAACACGGGACGGCGCCCGTCGGATGCAGCGCCGCGAGCCAGGCGCCGTTCTTGTCGTGCACGACGGTGAGCGCGAGCTGCAACCTCGCCGCCGCGCTGCGGACCTGTGACGCGGTTTCGGGTCCGTCGATGGCGACGGCAAAAATGGTCAACCCTTGGCCGTCGCGCTGCCGTTGCACGACATCGAGCGCCTTGAGCTCGGCGAAGCAGGGCTCACACCACGTCGCCCACAGCGCCACGACCACCACACCGCGCTGATCGCGCAGGCTCACGCTGCGGCCGCGCAGGTCACGCGCCACCAGCGCCGGCAGCGCTGTCGAGGTGGTCGACGACGAGGCCGGCGACGTGGCCGGCGACGTGGCCGGCGCGGTGCGGGTCGAGGTGGCCGGCGCGCGTCCTCGCTCGAGCGCACCGCCGGAACGTTCGTCGGGGCGCTCGCCGGGGCCACCGGACAGCAGGACGACCGACAGCGTGAGCGCGAGCATCACGGCCTCGATCGGAGAGCAGGCATCGGTCCTGCCCGGAGGAGGTTTCTCGTGCGCGGTCGGAGCTGCATCACGCGCTCTGCCGCGAGGCACAGGGATGCAGGACGTCGCGGATGACGTCGACGCAGGCAGCGGGATCGCGCAGCGGCAGGTGGTGGTCGCCGACCAGGGTGCGCACCTCGACGCCGGCGCCGGCGAGCACCTGGCGCAAGCGCGCCGGCCCACAGACCTCGTCGTTGTCGCCCTGGACGAGGACGACGCGCGCGGCGGTCGCTCTCACATGATCCCGCAGGCGCGCGCCGACGACGGCGTCAAAGGACTGCTTGAGCGCCGGCCAGCTGTGCTCGACGCCGGCCCGCGCGACATCGAGCGGCAGCTGCGGCGCGAGCAGCGGCGCGAGCAGCCGGGCGAGGGGACGAAACGTGCTCATCACCGCCGACGTGAGCTCGGCGACTTGATCCCCGGAGGCGGTCCAGGCTGCGAGGGTGTTGCGGCGTGACATGCGATCCCGGGCTTCGTCTTCGTTGGCATAGGCGGGCAAGCCGAAGCCGATCACGGTCGTCACCTCGGGCCAGCGCGCCGCCAGGTGCAGCGCGAGCACCGCCCCGAACGAGTGCCCGACGATGATGCGCGGCCGCTGCCCGACCACGACGTCGGCCAGCTCGTCGAGCTTGGTCATGTGACCATCGAAGTCGTACGGCCCGGCGACCCCGCGGGATCGGCCGAAGCCGCGCTCATCGACAAAGATCAGCTGGTGATCCACGCCGAGGCCGTCATAGGCGCGCCCCCAATAGCCGTGGGAGCCGGCCAGCCCGTGCAGAAACAGAATCGGTTCGCCAGCGCCGACGAGCCGCACGTGCAACGGCGACGTCATCGCCAGGCTCGCGTGCCGGGGCGGTTCTCAGGGGCACGAGTCATGGCGTCCACGTCGACGGTGCGCCGCAGCCAAGCATGCGCTGGCCCATGTAGGGGTTGTTGATCGTGCCCGCGGCCTGCACCCACTTCTTGTAGCCCTGGGCCATCGGGCACTCGAAGATCGCGCGGCCCTTCTGCAGCTCGGGCTGCGCAGCGACGACGGCGACGACGGCCTCGGAGACGACGCCAAAGGAGACGCGGACCGCGTCGGGGTCGGCCGGTGCTTCGGCGAGCTTCGTGGCTGCGGTGGCGACGGCGGTGAGGCCCTGCGCCGTGGCGGCTTTCTCGAGGTCGAGCGCCGCCTGGCGCACGTCCTTGAGCTCGTCGTTGGCGAGCAGGGAGCGGATGCGCTCATAGCTTTGCAGCGTGGGGGTCTCGGTTCGGGCCGGGGCGGCACTTGCCTCGGTCGACGCCGGCTGCGCGCGACACGCCGGCCCGATGACGGTGGCCCCGATGACCAGGGAGAGGAGGACAATGAAACGGGTAGGCAAGCACGACTCCTTGAAGAGTAATTTGGTTTTCCAGAAATCAATGTGATTGCAGGTCGGCGAAGTACTCGCGCGCTCGCGTGCCCACGCCCTGCGTGCTCCGCCAGGAGAGCCAGGCCAACACCGGAACTGCCGCGAACCCCGTCGCGCGCACGTACCAGGGTGCCGGCGCCGTCGTCGTGCTGCGCACCATCATCCCCTGCATCACGTTGCCGGCCGTCGTGGCCACCGCGCGGGCCAGGGCCACCACGATCAGCTTCTCGACGAGCTTTCTCACCGTCAGCCGGACACCCATCGTGAGCGCGCGCTCCCGCACGTCTTCATAGTTGGTCAATTTCACCAGCCAGAACGCAGCCATGCGCATGCGTTCGGCAGGAAGATGCACGCGATAGGTGGCCGCGAGGGCGTAGCAGAGCGTCAGCTCGTTGGCCGTCTGCAGCACCGCGCCGGTCAAGACCGTCACCGCCGTCGACACCCAGGGGCCGAGCAGCGGCAGCGCCAGGGGCAGGGCCGCGCCGGCGCTGATGAGCATCGAGGTGAGCGCGGCCTGGTCGATGACCTCGCGGGCGAGACGATCGGCGAGCGCCCGGCCCGTGAGCCCGGTCTCGGCGGCCAGGCGCGCGCGGTGCTCTTCCACCCGCGCGCTGATCTTGCTCTCGGACTCGCGAAAGCCCTCGATCAGCCGGAACAACGGGATCTGGCTGTGCAGGCGTCCGCTGGCGTCGTCGTCGATGTCGATGCTGGAGGGGGCGAGGGCGACCATGATTCTTTTTCCTCTGATGAACGCAGGGGCTCGAGCCCGGGGAAGAGCGCGCACATCTCCCGCAGAAACACCGCCCAGGGCAGCTCGCCCGGTGCGACGAGGTCGCCGGGCTCGAAGCGCTCGACGTGCACGCCGGCGCCGACGCGAACATGGTGCTCGGAGACGCCGACGTCGCCGCTCTTCAACTGGGCCACCGTCGTGGCCGCGGCGCGCAGCTTCACGTCGATGAAGGAGTCGTCGGCCAGGGCGTACCAGGCGCGGTGCTCGACATACTTCTCGAGGGTCTGATGCAGACCCTCCCCCGCGCCGGGCAAGCCGGACGGCGGGGCCCCCACCCAACTCCCTTGCTTCGCTCTGCTCGCGCACTTCAGGAGGGTCTGATGCAGACCCTCCCCCCGGCGACCGGCGAGCGGTCGACCGGGGCCCCCCGCCCAACTCCCTTGCTTCGCTCCGCTCGCACACCCCGCCTGGAAGATCGCGCGCTTCAACCCGGCCAGGACCAGCGGGCACATGGGCGCCGCGCCGCGCAGCAGCAGCGCGCTGCGCACGCCGCCGCCCCAGGCGAGGGAGGCATCGGAGGCCAGCCGAAGCTCTTTGCCGTCGGTCAGCAGCGCCCAGCCTTCTTCAGCGTAGGTCTGCTCTGGGGATCGCCGGCCCTTGACCTCGTCGAGCAGCCGCCGCTTGCCCTGGTTGCGGGCGTACGCCTCACCGATGACCCAGACGTCGGCGTCGGTCATGCCGGCGGCCTCCAGCAGCGAGCGGTAGGACGCAGGCAAGGCCCACGCGCCGCCGACGGGACGTTCGCCCGGCGGCAGCGCGATGTCGCCGACCAACAAGCCGATGCGTGCTGTGCGACCGACGCTGCGGGCGGCGCGCGCGGCGTCGATGGCGGCGGCGAAGCTCCACTGCGTGGTCTCGGTCGTGCCTGCCGACCAGGAGGAGCCATCGGGCAGCACCACGGTTTCGCCCGCGATGTCGTCAGCCGCGCCGCGGGTCAGCGTGTAGTGCCCGCCCTCGACGAGCAGCGGCCCGCCGACGTCGCCAGCCGACCCGCCTGCTGCGCCCGCTTCGTCGTCTGCGTCGTCTGCGTTGTCTGCGTTGTCTGCGTCTGCTGGTCGCAATGTCTTGCCTCGGTACCCTACCGGGGGTATGCTCCCCACAGTACCCACCGAGGGTACCGATTGCCACTCTTTCCTGCCGCGCTTCCGCGGGATCCTGCGAGCGAGCCGTGAAGAAGAAACCCATCCCCCGTCACGACGCCCACCTCGACGCCCTGCTGCGCATCGAAGGTCAGGTGCGGGGCATCACCGGGATGGTTCGTGAGGGCCGCTACTGCATCGACATCCTGACGCAGACGCGGGCCATCCACGCCGCGCTGCGCCGCATCGAGACCGATGTCTTTCAGACCTATCTCGAGACCTGCGCGCGCCAGGCCTTTGCCGAAGGCGACGACGACGAGCGGCGCGAGATGGTGGGCGAGATCGTCGCCCTCTTCGACTGGCAGGGCGAGAAGGGCGGCGGCGTCCGTTGATTCGCGCGCAGCCGCTGCGGCGGACTGCGCTAGATGACCCTCATCAAAACACTGGAGGTTTCCATGTCTGTGCCTGTCATGCCTGTTGGTCGCATCGCCGTTCCCCTCACGATCGGCATCGCGGTGGGGTTCCTCATCGGGCGGAACTGGCCGCGCATCAAAGAAGTGTCGGGGCCCGCTGTGCGCGGCACGCTCCGCAGAGGCCGCGAGGTCGTGACCTCGCAAAAAGAACGCTTCGACGATCTCATCGCCGAGATCCGCGAAGAAGAAGCCGCCGCCGTCGGGACAGCCGCCGCCGCCGCCGGCACAGCTTCCGTCGGGACCGCCGCCGACAAGCCGGGCCCGTGATGCCAAAGGTGACGCTGCTCCCCGCCGGTAAGACCGTCGTCGTCGACGAGGGCACTTCCCTGCTTGAGGCCGCGCGTCTCGC
>JBKJNL010000942.1:0-2769 GCA_046593615.1 Myxococcota bacterium
CGGCTGCTGCTCGCTCACCGGCACCAGCCCGGCGTCGTCGGTCGGCCTCGTCGTCGTGCTGGCGATGTTGCGTCGCCGCCGCCCGCGCTGAGCCCGCGCTCAGCCCGCGTCGCGGACGACGAGCGCGCCCCTGTGGGGCGCGCTTTTTTTCTCGCCGTCGATCTGCCTCGAACGCCCGGTCGCTTGAGCCAGCAACGACGGTGACGCATCCTCCGCGCCATGCGCTTCCTCCTGGCTTTGTTCCTCGTCGGCCTGTCGGCCTCGTCCGCGTCGGCCTTTTCCAATGGGCGCTTTGGCAGCAGCGGCAAGCAGGCCGGCACCTGCGTCGGCTGCCACGGCGACAACGCGCCGGCGCCGACGGTCAGCCTGACGAACGCAGCAGGCGACGCCGTCGACAACCTGAATTTCCAGCCGGGCGGAACGGCGGATCTGTTTCTGGTCATCCGACCGGGCAACGCCACCGGGCTCGCGGCCGGCTTCGGCATGGCCACGAGCCGCGCCGGCCGTTTCGAAGCCGTCGACGAGGGCGCGGTCGGCGCCGGCGGCAACACCACCAAGATCAACAACGGCAACCTCGACAACGAGCTCACCCACGCCGCCAAGCAGCGCTACGACAACAGCGCGGCGCAGACGTCGTGCGCCGGCGGCTTGCTGTGCCCCGGCGCCCAGATCTGCGGCGACAACAACGTCTGCGTCGACGACACCGTCACCGAAGTGCGGTTCCCCGTGAGTCTGCGCGAGCTGCAGGCGGGCAAGCAGACGATCTTCGTCGCCGTCAACGACGTGAACCTGAACAACGCCACCAGCAACGACCGCGTCGTCGTCGTCCGCTTCACCCTGCCGGTGTGCGGCAACGACAGCGACAGCGATGGCGTCGGCGACCTGTGCGACTCGTGCCCCGGCGTCGCCGACAGCGGCCTCGACGGCGACAGCGACGGCGTCGACAACGCCTGCGACAACTGCGCGATCGTGGCCAACGCCGGCCAGCAAAACGGCGACGGCGACGCCGCCGGCGACGCCTGCGACGTCTGCCAGGGCCTGTCCGACAACGGCGCCGACGGCGACCGAGACGGCGACGGCGACACCTGCGACAACTGCCCGGCCGCCGAAAACGCCGACCAGGCCAACCTCGACGGCGACAACGACGGCGACAGCTGCGACGACGACATCGACGGCGACAACCTCAGCAACGCCTTTGAGGCCAGCGTCGGCACCGACCCGCGCAAGGTCGACACCGACGACGACACCATCGGCGACGACGTCGACAACTGCCGCACGATCGCCAACACCGACCAGAAGAACCAGTACTCGAGCGGCGCCGCCGGCGTCCCGCCCGAAGCCACACCCGACGCCGAAGGCGACGTCTGCGACGACACCGACGGCGACACCCGCCGCGACGTCACCGAAGACGAAAACGGCAACGGCGTCGTCGACAACGGCGAGACCGATCCGACCCGGGCCGACACCGACGGCGACGGCCAATGTGACGGCGCCCGCGACATCGCCACCGTCTGCACCGCCGGCGACCCGTGCCCGACCGACGCCGAAAACGCCTGCACCGTCGCCGACACCGACCTCGACACCATCGCCGACCCGCTCGACAATTGCCCCGCCGTCGCCAACCTCGACCAGGTCGACTCCGACCGCGACTTCAGCGGCGACGCCTGCGACGACGACGACGACGGCGACGGCGTCAATGACGTGGCCGAAGTCGCCGCCGGCACGAACCCCGGCGAAGCCGACAGCGACGACGACGGCGCCTGCGACGGCCTGCTGATCGTGGCCCCCGATTGCACCTCGGCCAGCGACCCGTGTCCGACCGACGCCAGCGATGCCTGCGACGACCCGGCCGGCGAGGGCGAAGGCGAAGGCGAGCCCGCCGGCGAGGGCGAAGGCGAAGGCGAGGGCGAAGAGGGCGAAGGCGAGGGCGAAGAGGGCGAAGGCGAAGCACCCGCCTTTGAGGGCGAAGGCGAGGGCGAAGAGCCGGCCGCAGGCTGCACCTGCAGCGACGGCAGCGCGCCGTCTGCGTCGCTGGCGGCTTCGTTTTCGCTGTTGGGCGCTGGCGTGCTGCTGCTCCGTCGTCGCCGCCTGACCTAGGCGTCGTCGTCCTTTTGCAGCGCGGCGATCGACGAGAGGTCTTCGAGGCTGGTCACGTCGCCGTCGATGCGGCCCTTGGTGGCCAGCTCGCGCAGCAGGCGCCGCATGATCTTGCCCGAGCGGGTCTTGGGCAGGGCGTTGGCCCAGCGAATCTCGTCGGGGCGGGCGAAGCTGCCGATCTCGGTGGCGACCTGCTTGGCGAGCTCCTTTTTCAGCTCGTCCGACGGCGTGCTGCTCTGCTTGAGCGTCACAAAGGCCACGATGCCCTGGCCCTTGACCTCGTCGGGTCGGCCGACGACGGCGGCCTCGGCGACGGCGGGGTGCAGCACCAGGGCGCTCTCGACCTCGGCGGTGCCCAGCCGATGACCAGAGACGTTCACGACGTCGTCGACGCGGCCCAAGATCCACAAGGCGCCGTCGTGGTCGACGCGGGCGCCGTCGCCGGTGAAGTACCAGGGCTCGCCGGTGTTCGGGTCCTTGAGCTGGCTCCAGTAGGTCTCGCGGAAGCGCTCGTCGTCGCCCCACACCGTGCGCATCATCGACGGCCACGGCTTGCGCGACACCAGCAGGCCCTGCTCGTCGGCGGCGCAGACGCTGCCGTCGGCGCGCACCACGGCGAGGTCGATGCCCGGCAGCGCGTGCATGCACGACCCCGGCTTCGTCGTCGTCAGG
>JBKJNL010000943.1:0-5294 GCA_046593615.1 Myxococcota bacterium
GGTGAGCTTCCTCCGCTGCGGTGATCGGCAGCTGGTGCTCGGGGCCCGCACGTTTGTCATGGGCATCGTCAACGTCACCCCCGACTCTTTTTCCGACGGCGGAATCCTGCACCACGACGGCGCCGTCGACGTCGAACGCGCCGTCGCGCATGCCGTGCAGCTGCTCGACGAAGGCGCCGACGTGCTCGACATCGGCGGCGAATCCACCCGGCCCGGCGCCGCACCGGTCGACGTCGACGAAGAGCTCCGCCGCGTGCTGCCGGTCATCGCAGAGCTCGCGCGGCGCGGCGTGAAGAACCTCAGCATCGACACCCGCCACGCCGTGGTCGCCGACGCCGCCCTGCGGACCGGGGCCGCCTGGGTGAACGACGTCGAAGCCCTCAGCGACCCCGGCATGGCCGCCGTCGCTGCCCGCGCCGACGCCGTCGTGCTGATGCATTGGCGCAAAGCCAGCGCCGGCTCCGTCGACGCCCGCGAAGACCACGTCGTCTACGGCGACGTCGTCGACGACGTCCACGAAGCGCTGGCCGGTCGGGTGGCGCTGGCGATCGGGTCCGGGCTCGGGGCGCTCGTCGAGCCCGATGGTCAACGCCTGCGCGTCGTCGTCGACCCCGGCATCGGCTTCGGCAAGACCGTCGACGACAACCTGCGGTTGCTCAAGAGCGGCCGGCGCTTCCACGATCTGGGCGCGGTGTTGGTCGGGGCCTCGCGCAAGCGCTTCCTCGGGGCCCTCCTGGTGGGCGGCAGGGCCGCTGCAGGAGGGGCCGATGCAGCAGGGGCGCCCCGCGATCGCGACGATGCCTCCGTCGGCGCCGCCTGCGTCGCGGCCCTTGGCGGGGCCCACATCGTCCGCGTTCACGCGGTGCGTAAAACCGTCGACGCTTTGCGAATCGTCGACGCCACGGTCAGGTGTTAGATCCCTTGTATGTCCGTTGCGAAGACCAGCCCTGGCGAGTCCGACTACGAGCGCTACATCCACACGGTTGAGCTGCTGGCGCTGCAGAAGAAGACCGCCGACCTCGCGAACCCCGATGAGCTGCTGTTCCAGAGCATCCACCAGGCGATGGAGCTGTGGTTCAAGGTCGGCGCCTATGAGCTCGACAAGATCGCCCGCTTCCTGGACGGCGACCACCTCGAGCGCGCCGCCTGGCACCTGCGCCGCACGTCGTCGATCCTCGACCACGTCGGCGCGGGGCTGCCGATCTTGTTGACGATGGCGCCGGCCGACTACCACGAGATTCGCCTGGCCCTGGGCAAGGGATCCGGCCAGGACAGCCCCGGCTTCAAGATTCTGCTCGAGGAGATCCCGCGCTTGTGGGCGCCCTTCGAGCGGGTCCTCGACCGCAAGCAGCTCGACCTGCTGACGGTGTTCAAGACGCCGCACAAAGACGAGCACCAGCCGGTGTTTCGCGCGGCCCAGGGCCTCCTCGAGCTCGACCACGCCTTCCAGCGCTTCCGCTACGACCACCTGCAGGTGGCCCGCCGCGAGATCGGCCTGGCCGTGAAGAGCCTCAAGGGCGTGCCCGCGCGCAACCTCGAGGCCGGTGTGTTGAAGCCCGCGTTCCCGGCGCTCTGGACAGTCATTGAAGAGCTGACCATCTCGACCAATCCCACCTATGGGTGACGCCGTCGACGCCGTCGTGCCTCCTGGTGCAGTCGGTTTCACAATATGAAGAAACCGCGGTCCAAGCGCAAAAAGAAGAAGCCGAAGTCGAAGAAGCCGGCGCGGGGGCGCACGCGCGTGAAGCTGCACAAGGGCCCGTTCCAGATCGAGCTGCCGTTGCAGATGCCGTTGTTTCCCCCCACGTACGCGCCGTCGCCCCCGCCGTCGCCCCCGCCGTCGTCTTCGCCGTCGTCGTCGTCCCCTGCTGAAAGGCCGCCGTCTCCATGAGCTCCACGACCCGCGCCACCGGACCCTTCGAAGTCACAATCACGCCCCAGCCCGCCGACGAATTCGCCGATGGCGTCGTCCTGGGTCGCATGACGCTCGACAAGAAATTCTCCGGCGACCTCGAGGGCACGAGCCGCGGGCAGATGCTGACCGGCGGCACCGACGTAAAAGGCTCGGCCGGCTACGTCGCCGTCGAGCGCGTCACCGGCACGCTGCACGGCAAGCGCGGCAGCTTCAGCCTGATGCACACCGGCGTCATGAACCGCGGCGCGCCGACCTTGACCATCAGCGTCGTCCCCGACTCGGGCACCGACGAGCTCGTCGGCCTGACCGGCTCGATGAACATCCTGCGCGAGGGCGGCAAGCACGCCTACGAATTCGACTGGTCCCTCGCGTCGGGCGGCCCTGGAGCGGCAGACCCGGGCACCTGAGCGCCGTCGTCGTCGTCGTCGCATGAAAAGAAAAGAGGCGGCCGACGCCGCCTCTTTTCGCTCCTGCGCTCGAGCCTGCGAGGCGCTGTGGCTAGAGGCTGCTGCCCTGGGGGGGCGATGTCTCGGCGCCGGCGCCAACCGACGACGACAACGCCGTCATGGCGTCGGCCAGGCGCCGCATGTCTTCGAGGCTGCGCGACGTCCAGGCGAAGTCTTCTTCGCCGCTCGTGTGCTTGACGAGCACCCGGTACCAGCCGCCTGATTCTTCGAGGCCGATGGTCTTGACGCGGTCGAGGCGGGCCACGGTGTTGCCGATGCCGCCGCCGCTGCAGACGAATTTGACGACGACGATGGTCTCGGAGACTTCGGGCTCGGCGACGCAGCCCTGCACGGTGTTGGCCTCGATGAGCGCCTTGATCTCGGCCCGGGGGTCGGTGATGCGCTGCGGGTCGGCGGTGTAGGGCACCGGGGTGATGGTCGCGCAGGCGGTGAGCGCAGCGATGACGAGCGGCAGCAGCATGATGGGCTTCATGCCCCCGGCATAGGACCTCTCCGACGACGAAGAAAGTGCTGCGCGCCGCTGAGCGCGGCCGAAACAGTCGAAAACTCGCGGCCGGCGTCGACGTCCCCGTAGATTCCGGCCGTGACTGCCGAGGCTCGCTCGCTCGACCTGTGCGCCATCGGCCTCGGCCAGGCGGGCGGCTGGCTTGCGGCCGAGTGGCGACGTCGGGGCTATCGCGCGCTGGTGTTGAACACCGCCAAGAGCGACATGCGCGGCCTGCTCGGCAAGCAGCCCGGCCTCGAGATCGCCGAGAAAGACCAGCTGCTCATCTCGGTGGACGGCGCCGACGGCGCGGGCCGCGACCCGGCCTGGGGACGTCGCTGCGTGCGCGAGCACGAAGAAAAGATCCGGACCACGGTGCAGCGCCAACTGAACGGCGCCGACGCCCTGTTGCTGATGGCCGGCCTCGGCGGCGGCACCGGCAGCGCTGTCGACGAGCTGGTGCGCGTGCTCGAGCCCCTCGAGATCCCGATCCTGGTGCTGTGCACGCTGCCCTCCGACGGCGAGAGCGGCATCGCCAAGGTCAACGCCGTGCGCGCCGCCGACGCCATCATCCGGCTGCCGCTGGCCGGCCGCTTCTTTGTCGACAACGGCCGGCTGCTCGAAGCGTTTCCCGGCGTCGACGTCATCTCGTACTTCCAGAAGGTGAACGCGCGGGTGCTGCAGCCGCTCGACGAGCTCAACCGTCTGAACGCCCGCGAAGACACCTGGAGCCTCAAGTCCTTTGACGGCGAAGACCTGCGCAAGGTGCTGTTGTCGTCGGGGGCGCTGCTCATCCACACCGCGCGCCTCAAAGAGGGCGTGCTGGCCGCCTCCGACCTCGTCGAGGCCGCCAACAAGTGCATCGACGGCGGCGAGTTCCTCGCCCGCGGCACCGACGTCACCAAGGTCGCCTACGTCTCCGTCGTCGTCGCCGGCCCCGAAAAAGCCCTCAAGGCCACACCCATGCAGGTGTTCGAAGAGGCCGGCGCGGAGCTGAAGAAGCAGACCGGCGGCGGCGCGTTCTTCGACGGCCTCTACGTCACGCCCGACGACCAGCCCCTGCGCGTGTGGGTGCTGGCGTCGTCGTTGTCGATGCCGAAGCGCGTGTTGGCCCTCGTCGAAAAGGCCAACAGCGAAGGCGCCGAGCTGTCAAAGAAGATCGCCCTCGACCTGCAAGGACTCGACACCGGCGCGCTCGCGGGGCTGACGTTGTTCCGCGGTCCGCGCGGCTCGGGCTCGTTGCCGCCGCAGCCCGGCCTCCCGTCTCTGTCGTTGCCCCCGTTGACGGTGCCGCCGTCGACGTCGTTGCCGCCGATGGCCGCGCCGCCCATGGCGGTGTCGTCGACGTCGTTGCCGCCGACGACGACGGTGGCGTCGGCCACCAACCGCCGACCACCGGCCATCACCGAGGTGCTGCCGGGCGGCTCGAACCTGCCGAGCCTGCCCGACAACGCGATGCTGCCGGCCCCCATCGCTGCGTCTCCGTCAGCGGCGTCGGGATCGGCGCCGAAGTCGAAGCCGCAGCCGCCCATCGACGAGATGACCATGGAGGGCGCCGACAGCGTCCTCGACGCCGGCCTGCCGAGCTTGCCCGCCGGCCCGCAGGCCGAGGCCGAAGAGCTCGTCGAGCGCTACCGCGCCGGCGACCGCAAGGTGAAGGAGCGCATCGGCAAGAAGCTGCTCGAAGACAGCCGCTCGCCCGACACCCAGGCCCGCATGCTCGCGGTGTGGTCGATGGTGCAGCTGCACGACGGCGCCTTTCGACGCGCGCTCACCCGCTGCAGCAACGACGACAACCAGGAGATCTCGCGTCTCGCGCTGGTCGGCCTCGATGCCCTCGGCGACGTCCCCAACGTCGAGTGACCGCTCAGCCAGGTCGGAAATAGAGCTTGTGAACGATGACGTCGTCGTCGCCGTCAAAGGCCGGGAATTTCCACAGCTTCACCGCGGCCAGCACGCAGCCCTCGAAGCCGGCCTGGGTCAGGGGGTTCTTTTTGACGACCGCGTCGGTGACCGCGCCGCTCGGGGCGACGGTGACGGCCAGCGTGACCTCGCCCTCGGCGGTGGCGTCGTCGGCCAACACGTGCTCGACGTAACAGCGTGAGAAGCGATCGCGGGTCACGCGCGTGACGCGGGCCAGGGCGTCGTCGTCGAGCTCGACGGGGCGCAGCCGCAGCGCCGGCGTCGCCGGAGCCGGCGTCGCAGTTGGAGTCGTCGTCGGCGGCGTCGTCTTTGGCAGCGGCGGCTTCGGCTTCTTCACCTTGCCGCGGCCGCGGTCGTCGACCAGGGGCTTTCTCGGTGAGGCCAGCAAGACCTCGACCTCGGCGCGCTCGCGCTGCTGCTCGTCGCTGAGCGCGGCGGGCAGGCGGGCCAGCGTCGCCTTTGCTTCGGCGACCTTGTTGTCGGCCAACAAGATGCGGGCCCGCAG
>JBKJNL010000971.1:0-7979 GCA_046593615.1 Myxococcota bacterium
CCGCAGGAGGCGAGCGTCAGAGCAACAAACAGCGAGGAAAAGACGACGACAGCACGCATGCCGGCGAGTGTAGCCCACGGGCTTTCGCCAGGCCCGGAAGCGGACACATGGGGATCCACCAACGACAAAGCCGCCCGTCACGACGGCCGACCGAGACGTCACAAGCCCGCCACGACGAGACGGGCCGCCGCGCGAGCGCAGGGCACCGGGCGGCGCTCAGGCGTGCTGCTGGTGAAGCAGGCGGCCGAGCTCGTCTTCGTCGTTCAAAAAGGCGCCGACACGGTGGCGGGCCGCCGGGTCGAGGGCGACGCACGCGACCGACGGGACGCCATCCTGGGTGTGCACGCGCTTGACGAGGACGTCGACCTCAAGGGCCACCTGCTCGTCGACCACGACCTGCAGGGTCAGGCGGTCGTTGCGGGCAAAGGTGCCGTCGACTGCGAGCAGCGAGCCGTCGTCGCCGAGCAGCCCGAGCAGGTCGCTCTGGGCGTCTTCGCGCGAGCGGTAGGAGACGCGGGCCGGCCGGCGCAGGTGATCGTGCAGCCGGGTCTCAAAGTCGACGAGGCGGCCGGTGCCCAGCTCATGCAAGGTCTCGAGCAACGGCGTGTGTGCGTCGGTGCAGGCCACAAACACGCCGGGCGCGAGGGTGCCGCCGGCGCGCAGCCGGCGGCCGACCACGCTGACCGGCACGGTGAGCGCCCGCGCGCGCGGCAGCCGCAACACCAGCTCGATCTCGTCGCCGAGGTGGGCGTTCATCAGCGTGGGCACGAACAGCGACCTCTCGAGGTCGAGAGCGACCTGCAGCACATCGCGGACCTCGACAAACAGCTTCTTGATCATGATCCACCTACGGCGCGAAGCTCTTCCAGCTTCGTGCCAAATAAGCCGTCGTCGACGACGTCATCCGGCTGCCGTCGACCGGTGGGAAGGTTCGGCGATCGTGCCGATCCGCCGCAGCGCCGGCGTCGGGTGGGGCGCTTGTGGACGCGGTGTTGTCGTCGTCGGCCGCGATCCCGACCGCGAAAGCGAAAGCGAAACCGACGACGACGACCACGGCGGCGACGGCGACGACGGCGTCAGCCCTTGATCACCGATTTGACGAGGCGGGCGATCACCCGCGACTGCGCGCCGGCGACGAGGCGCTCGGTGACCTTTGGCAAGAAGCGCGTCCAGGGATCGGCCGCCGACTGCGCCAGCTGCTCGAGGTCGGTGCGCTCGAGGAAGTGGCCGTCGTGCAGCGCCGCCAGCAACCGGCCCCGGGCGTCGAGGGTGGCGTCTTCGACGACGTCAAAGGCGGCGTCGACCACGGCTTCAAACGAGCGCCAGTCGGCGGCCACGGCGTCAGGCGTGGCCGGCACGAGCAGCGGTGCCGGGGCCAGGCGCAGGCGGGGTCCGACGGGTCCCATGGCCCGGGCGACGTCGAAGCCGCCGGCCGCGAAGCCGGCATTGTGCAGCGAGGTCAACGCCTCGGCGAGGGCCGAGAGGTCGCGGGTCAGGCCCTGCGGCACGAGGCGCAGGGCTTCAAAGGTGACGACGACGTCAGACTTCTCGCGGGCCACCACCACCTGCCGGACGCGGTCGGTGCCATCCGCGAGATTTGCGCCGCCGGCCTCGGCGAGCACGTCGTCGCCGAGCACGTCGTAGACGGGTTGCACCCCGCGCCACAGGCGGGCCGCGGCCACGAACGGCAGCAGCGCGCCGGCGGCCGGGTCGTCGGCTTCGAGCAGCCAGACCGGGCGGCCGACGACGGCGTCCTGGGCCTGGTGGGTCTTGACGCCGCCGTCGCGCGCGAACAGCGCGCCCTTCACGTAGCGGCCGCCGGCGGCGTGGGGTTCTTTGCGGGACTCCGACGAGATCGACAGCCCGCCGAGCCCCTGGGCCCGCGGCAGCTCGAAAGTCACCGCGGCGGCTCCCGCCGAGTGGGGCAGCGCGCGCAGCATTTCGTCGGCGCTGCCGAAGCGCTGGGCGGGGTCGGGGTGCAGGGCTTTTTCGAGGAACGCGTCCCACGTCGGCGGCACGCGGACGTTCAAGGCCGACGGCTTCGGCGGCGCTGTCGTGCGGTCGGCGGTGGCCGCCGAAAACGGCGGGCGCCCGGTCAGCGCGCGAAAGATGATGGCGGCCAGCGCGTACAGGTCGCCGTCGACGTCGGCGGGCTGTCCGAACAGCATCTGGGGCGAGAGGTAGGGCCACACCGACGCCAGGCCGCCGGTCTCGGTGCTGCGCAACGCGAGCAGCCGGTGGGCGCCGGTGTCGAGCAGCTTCACGCCGCCGGCCAGCAGAAAAATGTTCTGCGGCTTGAGCCCGCCGTGCACGAGGCCGGTGCGGTGCGCCGCCGACAACGCGTCGAGCACCTGCTGCACCATCGGCTCGAGCCAGCCGCCGTCGCCGCCCTTCTTGAGCCGATCCTCGAGGAGGATCGCGCCGTCGCCGCCTTCGCTGACCGGCGCGCCGTGCAGCTCGCTGACGACAAAGCCCTGGGCCATGTTGAGCTCGACGAGCTTCACCAGCGCCGGGTGGTTCAACGACGTCGCCGCCCGGGCTTCACGGGCCCAGGCCTGCACGGCGTCGGAGGCCAGCACCTGCGCGCCAAAGATCTTCACGGCCACAGGCCGGTCGGCAAAGGCGTCGTGGGCCCGGAACACCTGCCCGACGCCGCCGCCCCCGAGGGGCTCGCCGAGCAGGTAGCGGCCATTCAACAACAGCCGCTGCTCGTCGGCCTGCGCGGGCTCGGGCGGCGGTGGCGGCAGTGGCTCCGACGACGGCTCGTCGAAAAAAGCGTCGAGGCCCGTGCCGGTACCCGCCGACACCGCCGCCGCCGACGGGCTCGACGTCACCAGAGGCGGGGCCGAAGCCGGGGCCGGTGTCGGCGACATGCTGGTGAACAACGCCGCCGCCGCCGGGGCCATCGTCTGCAGCAGCGCGGATTGCGCGAGCGTTGCGGTCACCGGAGGTGAGCTGCCCGACCCGCCCGACGTCGGCCCCGTCGCTGTCGGCGTCGATGTCGTCACCGTGGGTGGCGTCGACGGCGGCCGGGCCGAGGTCTGCTGCACCGCCGCGAACGCCGCCGCCCGCGCCGACGACAGCAACAGCTCGAGCGACGCCGGGGGCGCTTCACCGGCGGAGCCGCCGACGGCGGTGAGTCGTTTGCACGAGCGCTCCCAGCGCTTGAGCGTGGCCCGGGCGGCCTCTTCGTAGCCGAGGGCGTAAAAGGCGAGGGCCAACGTGGGGGCGGCCCGGCACAACACCGCGTCGCGCTCGCCGGCGCTCTCGATGGCCCGCTGCAAGAGCGTGATGGCGTCGTCGTGGCGACCGAAGCGGGCCAGGATGCGGCCCAGGCGCAGGGCGGCGCCGTCGTCGTCGGGGTGCAGCTCGAGCCAGCGCTCGAGGTAGAGGCCGGCCTCTCGGGCGTTGCCGAGCTCTTCGAAACAGCGGGCGGCGTCGGACCAGGCGCCGGCGTCGTCAAAGGCCCGCGCCGCCAGCAGGTGCTCGCCGCGCGCCAGGTACACCCGGCCGATCTCCTTGTGGCGTGCGGCGCGCTGGAGCGAGCCGAGCAAGACATCGCCGAGGCCGCGGGTGATGGCGTCGCCCAGGAGCCGATCGAGGGCCGCGTCGTCGCTGAGGGTGATGGCCACGCGCACCGCGGCTACGACGTCGCCGGCCTGCTCGAAGCACACGAGCGCCAGCTGGTGCTCGAAGATCTGCTCGTAGAGCTGCGCTGCGCGCCGGGGCTGCCCGTGGAAGCGCAGGGCGGCGGCGGCCGCGGCGTGCTCGCCGGCGTCGAGCAGCCGCTTGATCTCGCGCTCGATCTCGTCGGGCAGCGTCGTCGTCGTCGGCGCGATCGCGCTGTTCGAGGCCGTCGTGCTTGTCGTGCTTGTCGTGCCCGTCGTGCCTGTCGACGTCATCGCTGGCCAGCCGGCAGGGCGCCCGTGCCTGCCGTGCGCGGGCGGAACGTCACCGTCGACAGCGGCACGCCTTCGGCGCCGATCACGAGGTCGGGCACGCGGGTCTGCCACTCGTTCCAGACGTCGATCTGCTGCTGCTTGAATTCACCCTGGGGCTCGACGTGGGCCACGGCCGCGGCGCGCACCGTGTTCGAGAAGCCGATGTCTTTTCGGAGCAGGCCGTCGGCGCCGTACATGCGGTGGCTGTCGGCGTTGACGTCGCCGAAGTGGATGCGGCCGTTTCTGGGCGTGCGGGCGTTGATGGCCGGCAGGGCCTCCCGCGTCTCGTATCCCCAGAACGTCCGCTGCATGCCCACGTTGGCGGCTCCCCGGCTGAACCCGATGACTTCGTTGTAGCTCCCCAGCCCGTAGGGCCACACGCGCGCCGACAACAGCACACCGGGCAGCACGATCGCCGCAGCGACGAGCCAGAAGAGCACCGCAGCGACGGGGGAGCGGCGCCCCGGTGGCGAGCCGGGCGCCGCCGACGAGACGCCCCGCAGGCGGGCGAAGCTCTCGTCGAGGGCCCAGGCTGCGAGCACGCACAGAAACGGCAGGGCGTTCATCCAGTGCTTGGTGCCGCCAAAGATGGGCGTCGAGGGCGCGGCGATCAAGGCGAAGGGCACGAACGCGTTCAGCAGCAGCAGCAGCGCGCTCTTGCCCGAGGCGTCGCGCGGCGACCGACCCAGGGGCACGCGCGTGACCTCGATGGCATCGTCCATCGCTTTGTCGGGCCGCGAGGCCCGCAGGCGCTGCCGCAGAAAAGCGACGCTGGCGCTGAGCCCGACGACGACGCCGACGGCCATCAGGGTCAGGATCGGCGCCGGAATCGTCACCGCCGACATCACGAAGGGAAACAAAATGGGGAACGGTGGTTCGACCAGGAGATCCCCAAAATAGAGGATGGGATAGTGCTCGTGGTGCAGGTGAAACGCGATGTACTGGCCGAAGCGCATCGCCACGTCAGGCCAGAGATAAGGCCAGAGCAGAACGTAGACCGCAGGTCCGATGAATGCCAGACACAGAAAGACCAGCGGAATGCGCAATCGACCGTCTCCGCGGCGCGCTTCGCACAGCAACCAATGCAGCACCAGGAGCGCTGGAATCGGCAGCACATTGTGCTTCACGGCGCCGGCCACGCCAAAGACGACGCCGACGACGACGGCACCGGAGGTGGTGTGGCGGAAGCGCAGCCAGGCCCAGACCAGCGCCGTGTGGGCAGCGGCAACGCCGACGTCAAAGGCGGCGAGGTGCATGTGCCAGAACACATGGGGCATCGCGATGAAGCAGGCCGCGGCCAAGAGCGCTGCCCGCCGCGACAGCAGCTGGCGCCCCAGCAGGAACACCAACGACGTCGACAAACCGGCCGCGATCCATCCGGGGAACCGCAGCGCGTTGTGCTGCAGCCACGGCCGACCGAGCCCGTCGTTGACCAGCCACGACAGCGCAAAAGCGCCCTTCATCAAGAAGGGATGCTCGGGGTTGTACGAGAGGTGCTGGTCGATGGTCGTCGACGACAACGCCGTGGTCGGCTGGCTGAACAGCGCGCGCCACCACTCGGCGTACTGCACGCCGGCCTTGAAGTAGTAGCCCTCGTCGCGCACGAAGCCGAGGCTCTGGGCGGTGACGGCGACGACGACCACGACGGCGACGAACAGGGCCAGTGCCACGAGGCGATCGACACGCCGCTCGCGGCGGAGCTCGGTGCTGGTGTTGCTCATCGCGGGATCCCAGACGCGGACACCGACGCGCCCACCATGCCGGGCACAAAGGCGTCAAAGGCGAAGTCGTTGTCGGCTTCGTGGTCGCTGCGGATGACGAACGAGACCTGGTGCCGGGTGCCGGCGAAGCGCGCGGTGTCGACGACGTCGACGCGAAAGCCCTGGCCGCCGGCGGCCAGCGGGGCGACGAAGCGCGCGCGCAGCCCGGCCCGCGACGGCTCGACGACGAACGACGGCTGCCGCACGACCGAGGCCACCACCACGTCGTCGATGCGCACCTGCAGGGTGACCGGGGCTCTGGCTTTTTGCGCGCCATCGCGGGTGTGGCCGGCGGCGACGACGAGGGAGGCGCCGAGCTCGACGTCGGACCAGCGGAGCGTCAAGGTCTCACCCCGGGGCGGGGGGTGGGCGACGACGACGTCGCTGCCGTTTTCGGTGACCAGCGCCCACTCGCGGGCCACGCGCTGCCAGGCGGGGCGCCCCGCGCAGCGCACGCCGCCGCGCACCGGATCGGCGCAGGCCAGTCGCGTCGTGTCGACGGCGGTGGCGGGGTCCCGGATCGTGAGCTCGACCGTGGCCTCGGCGAGCCGGGCCTTGAAGTCGAAGAGGGCCGGTCCGCCGACGGCGTGCTCGCTGACGGTGAGGGCGCCCCGCTGCTGCGGCGAGGTCGCCGGCGGCAACGCCACCTGCGACAGCCAGGGCCCGGCGTCGGGTTCGGCGATGACAAACAAGCGGCGGAAGCGTCCCTGCACCAGCGGCCACCACGGTCCGTCGCCGGCGACGACGCGATCGGTGCGCTGTTGCAAGAACAAGAACGGCCGCAGCGTCCACGGCGGCAGCACCACCACGGCGTCGTCGTCGCCGAGCCCGCGCTCGTCGAGCCAGGCGGCGGCCGCGGCGTAGTCGTCGTCGTCGGGGACGTCGCGGCCTTCGAGCACCAGGCGCGTGAACGAGAACGCCACGGCGATGAGCACCGGCGCGAGCAGCGCAGAGCCGATCCATCGATCGCGGCGGTCGGTCATCGGGCCCTCCAAAAGCAAAGAGCCCTCTGGTCGAGAGGGCTCTTCGGCGAAACGGGGTCTGCGACGATCGTCGTCGCAGACGCCCTCTCGTTCAACGTTTTCGGGTCAGCGACTGGCTCAGCGACGACCCCTCAGCGACGACCCGGGCCGAAGCTCTGCACGCGGGGCCGCGACGACGACGGTCCGTTGCCGCCCCCACCGCCGCCGGGACCCGACGACGGACCCGATGACGAGCCGTGTGACGAACCGTTTGACGACGGGCCCGACGAGCCCATCGAGCGGCCCATGCCGCCGCCGCGTCCGCCGCGTCCACCACCGCCGCCGCCGCCACCACCGCCGCCGCCCATGCGACCGCGTCCACCGCCACCGCCGCGGCCACCGTGACCGCCGCGACCGCCGCCGGGGGGCAGCGGGGGACGGGCCTCTTCGGGGGGCGGCGTCGGCAGGCCCGACGGCACCGCCGTCACCGCGATCTTCTTGCGGATGGCGCGCTCGATGGCGTTCAGCAGGTCGCGCTCGTCGCTGGCGCAAAAGGCCCAGGCGGTGCCGCTCTTGCCGGCGCGGGCGGTGCGGCCGATGCGGTGCACGTACTGCTCGGGCACCTCGGGGAGATCGACCTGCACGACGTGGGTGACGCCGTCGACGTCGAGGCCGCGGGCGGCGAGGTCGGTGGCGACCAGCACGCGCACGCTGCCGTCTTTGAAGCCGTCGAGGGCCCGCTCACGGGCGCCCTGGCTCTTGTTGCCGTGGATGGCCATGGCGCTGACGCCGGCGCCGACGAGGGTCTGGGCCATCTTGTTGGCGCCGTGCTTGGTGCGCGTGAACACGAGGGCGCGGGTGACCTCGGGCTTCTTCACGAGGTGCAGCAAGAGCGCGCGCTTCTGCTTCTGGTCGATGAAGGTCACCGACTGATCGATGGCGTCGACCGTCGTCGCCGGCGGCGTGACGGCGACGCTGACCGGGTCGATGAGGATCATCTTTGCCAGGCTGCGGATGTCTTCGGGCAGGGTCGCCGAGAACAGCAGCGTCTGACGTTTCTTCGGCAGCTCTTTGATGACGCGCTTGACGTCGTGGATGAAGCCCATGTCGAGCATGCGGTCGGCTTCGTCGAGGACAAAGACCTCGAGGTGCGAGAAGTCGACGATGCGCTCGCTCATCAGGTCGAGCAGGCGGCCCGGCGTGGCGACGAGGATGTCGACGCCGCGGCGCAGCTTGTCGATCTGCGGTTGCATGCCGACGCCGCCGAACATCACCGCGCTGGTCAGCGGCAGGTGCTTGCCGTAGGTGCGCACGCT
>JBKJNL010000960.1:0-6121 GCA_046593615.1 Myxococcota bacterium
CTCGTTCAGACGGGGCGTAAAGACCACGAGGCCCTTCTGGGCGTCGAGCAGCTGCACGAGCACGGCGCCGACGAGGTGCGCTTCGAGGTCACCGACGGCACCAGCCGCGTCGAGGGCGCGCTGTCGGTGTCGATCGCCGCCGTGAACGATGCACCGGTGGCCCAGTCGCTGGCGCTGTCGACCACCGAAGACCGCGTCGGCCGCGGCACCGTCGTCATGACCGACGTCGACGGCGACGCCCTCAAGCTCGCGATCGTCAGCCAGCCCAAGCACGGCCGCGTCAAGATCGACAACGCTGCCCGCGGCACCTTTGTCGTCGAGCCCGACCGCGACTACGCCGGCACGCTGTCGTTCTCCGTGCTCGCTGAAGAGGCGCTGCGGTCGAAGCCCGTCGACGTCACCGTCACCGTCGTCGGCGAAAACGACGCCCCCGTGGCCACGTCGCAAACCCTCGAGACCCTCGAAGACGCGCCGCTGCCCATCACTTGCGGCGCCAGCGACGTCGACGGCGACGCGCTGCGCTTCCGCCTGAAGCAGCAGCCGCAGCTCGGGTCGGTGGCGCTCGACGCGACGACGGGGCAGGCGACGTACACGCCGCGCAAGAACGCCTATGGCGACGACTCCTTTTCCTTTGTCGTCTCCGACGGAAAGCTTGAGAGCAGCGGACGCGTGCTGGTGTCCGTGGCCCCCGTCGACGACGTCCCCGTGGCCCTGGCCGGTCAGCTGCTCTCGCCGCGCGCGGGGCGCGTCACCGGCAAGCTGCTGGGTCGCGATCCCGAGGGCGCCGCGCTGCGGTTCCGCCTGACGAGCCAGCCGGCCTTTGGGCGGGTCACGCTCATCGACGCCACCGACGGCACCTACGCCTACACCGCCGAAGGCGGCGCGCGTTCGGGCCGCACGGCGTTCACCTTTGTCATCGAGGACGGCGCGCTGGTGTCGGCGCCGGGCACCATCTCCGTCGACGTGCAGTGACGGCGACCGGCTACTTGCGCAGCGCGACGGCCAGCTCGTCGAGCAGGTGCACGTTGGCCAGCATGGCCTTGTGGAACACCCCGAGGTGCAGGCTCTCGTTGGGCCCGTGGGCCGTCGTCTGCGGGTCCATCACGCCGTTCAAGATGAGCGGCAAGTCGCCGTAGCGGCGGCCAAAGAGGGCGACGAACGGGATTGAGCCACCGACGCCGATGCGCAGCAGCTTCTTGCCCCAGGCCTTTTCGTAGGCGCGGTCGGCGGCTTCAAAGGCGGGGCCCTTGGGCGTGTAGTCCCACGAGTACGAGCCGCCGGCTTTTTCGACGAGGTCGACGTCGGCGCCGCCGGGGACCTGCTGCAGCAGCGTCTCTCGCAGCGCGACCAGCATCTCTTCTTTGGTTTGCCCGGGGGCCAGGCGGATCGACAGCATCGCGCTGGCCTGCTTGCGCACGGCGTTCTTTTCGTGGCCCGGCGGCGGAAACGTCGTCGACAAGATCGTCACGGCCGGCTGCCGCCACACCCAGGCCGCTTTCGACAGTCCGCGATCGGGCAGCGGCGTGACGCCGTCCTTGAGGTGCGCGCCGGTGCGAACGACCTCGTCGGTGAGGGGCACGAGGCGCGACTCGGCGAGCCAGGCGGGATCGATCGGGCGGCGCAGCAGGCTCATGCGGCCGTCTTCGTCGACGAGACGGGCCATGAGCTTCACAAGGATCATGCAGGGATCGGGGACGACGTTGCCCCACAAGCCGGAGTGCACGTCAGACGTCGCCGACGACACCGTGAGCTCGACCTCGAGCAGACCGCGCAGCGAGATCGTCAAGCCGGGGATGTCGGTGGCGGGGTTCTCGGTGTCGGTCAGCACCATGACGTCGGAGGCGAACACCTCGGGGAACTTGTCCATGAAGCGCTCAAGGTTCGGCGAGCCGATTTCTTCTTCGCCTTCGATGAGCAGCTTGACGTTGCACGGCAGCTCGCCGGCCTCTTTGAGCCAGGCCTCGAGGGCCACGAGCCACGAGACCCAGCCGGCCATGTCGTCGGCGGCGCCGCGGGCGTAGAGGCGCTCGCCCCCCGCGGTCTGCTTGCGCACCGGCTCGTGCGGCGGCGTGTCCCATTTCTCGCCCTTCACCGGCTGCAGATCGAGGTGGCCGTAGACGAGGACGGTGGGCTTGTCGGCGCCGGCCTTGAGCCACTCGGCCGAGACGCAGGGCAGCGGCGGCTCCTGGCCGGCGATGGCGTCGACGTCGAGGACGCGGCAGTTCTCGAAGCCCGAGCGCTTGAGGTCGTCGCGCACGTGCTCGGCGAGCTTGCGGACGTCGCCGTAGTGCTCGGGGTCGCACGAGATGGCGGGGATCTTCAGGAAGCCCGACAGGCGCGCGATGGCGGCCTCGAGGGATCCTTCGACGTTTTTGACGACGGACGACAATTTCGCATGGGCCATGTCGTCGTCGTCGCCGACGGCGCTGACGTCGTCAAGCCGTCGAGCCTCTGCATAGCTGGTTATGGAAGCAGCCCGGAGCTCGCTCGCGAGCCGACGCGCAAGTTGCGCGCAAGTCTGCGCGCAAATCAGACGGTCGCCGTCGTCTCCCGGGCCAGACGCACCACGGCGTCGACCCAGGCCGGCGAGCTGTTCAGGCTCGGCACCAGGCGCAGCTCCTCGCCGCCGTGGGCGCGGAATTCTTCGCCAGCGCGCAGCTCGATCTCTTCGAGGGTCTCGAGACAGTCGGCGACAAAGGCCGGGCAGAACACCAGCAGCTTCTTGGCGCCGGCCTTTGCAGCGTCGATGACGACGTCGTCGGTGAAGGGACGCACCCAGGTGTCGCGCAGCCGCGACTGGTAGCAGACGGTGACGTTTTCCTCGTCGAGCGGCAGGGTGCGGATGATTTCACGGGCCGTGACCTTGCACTGCCGCAGGTAGCAATCGCGGTTGGCGTCGACGACGACGTCGCAGCAGGCGGCGGTCTTCAAGCAGTGCCCGCCGCTGTCTTCGCGCAGGTAGCGCTCGGGGTAGCCGTGGAAGCTCATCAACACCTTGTCGGGCGTGAACGACTTCAGCGCGGCGCGGCCGTGCTCGACGAACGCGCCGATGAAGTCGGCGTCGTCGTAAAAGGCGTCGACGGTGTCGATCTTCGGCGCCCAGCCGAGCTTCTTGGCCTCGAGCATGACCTTGTCGACGACGGTCTTGGTGCTGGCCCGGGCATATTGGGGATACAGCGGAAACAGACAGATCTGATCGACGTTCTTGTCTTTGAGCGCCTGGAGCGCCTTTGCGATCGAGGGCTCGCCGTAGCGCATCGCCAGCACCACCTCCGTCGACGGCGACAGCTTTTTCTGCACGGCCGCGACGAGGTCTTCGGCGTGGAACAGCAGCGGCGAGCCGCGATCGGTCCAGACCTTCTTGTACGCCTCGGCGCTCTTCTTCGGCCGCGTTCGCAAGATAACGCCCTCGAGCAGCAGCCAGCGCAGCGGCGCCGGCATCGAGATGACATCGGGGTCGCCCAGGAACTCGCGCAGGTAGCTGCGCACGTCGGCGACGGAGGTGGACCGTGGGGTCCCGAGGTTCACCAACAAGAGTGCTGTCGACATGGGACCTGTTCGATGCCCGAGCCCCCTGGCCGGGTGCAAGTGGCTCAGAGCAGGCTGCGTTGCTTCTCGGCGCCGAGGCGCAGACGACGGCTGCCACCGTCGACGGGAAAGGTCTTGAGGGCCTCGAGCACCACCCGCAGGTCCTCGTCTTTGGCCGGAAAATTCAGCTCGCTGGTGTCGACCATGAGCACGGGCGCTTCGTCGTAGGCGGCGAAGAAGCGGCCATAGGCCTCGACCAGGCTCTCGAGGTAGCCGCGGTCGATGTCCTTCTCGAAGCTGCGGCCGCGGCGGGCGATGCGCTCGAGGATCACGTCCATCGGGGCGTGCAGGTACACGACGAGGTCGGGGCTGCGGATGCGCGATCGCAAGGCGCCAAAGATGGTGTCGTAGAGGCCCATCTCCGACGTCGACAGCGTGAGCTCGGCAAAGATCCGATCCTTGGCGAACAGGTAGTCGGAGACGACGACGCCGTCGAACAGGTCGGTCTGCAGCAGCGCCTCCTGCTGCTTGAAGCGCGACAGCAAGAAGAACATCTGCGTCTTAAAGGCGTGGGCGGCCGGGTCTTTGTAGAAGTCGGCGAGGAACGGGTTTTCTTCGACGACCTCGAGGACCGTCTTCGACCTCAGGTGGGACGACAGCAGGTGCGTCAGCGTGGTCTTGCCGACCCCGATGCAGCCCTCGACCGTCACGTACCGCAAGCGCGAGAGCGTCATCGGATTCGATGGTTGCCCCGATCGGCACCACCTTGGCAATGACGTCGTCACCAAAGGCCGGCGCGCCGCGAGGGAGGGGTCACAGCGGCGTCTGCGGGGTCAACAACGGCCGCGCGCGGGCGCTACTCCGACAGCACGCCGCCGAGCGCGAGTCCCGCGCCCAGCCCGACGACGGTGCCGAGGACAGCCCCGCCCAGGCCGCCGGCGAGCATGCCGATGACGGCACCGTCGGCGTGATCTTCTTCGGAGGGTCCGTTGGGTGGGTTGCTGCTGGGGACGACGAAGTAGCCGACGCCGGCGCCGACGCCGAGGCCCACGACGAGGCCCGCGACGCCGCCGAGCACCGCGCCGCCGGCGGCAATGCCGGTCACCTTGGGCGAGCAGCAGCCGCAGCCACAGCAGCCGTCGTCGCCGCCGCCGCCACCGCCGCCACCACCACCGTTCGACGGCGGATCATCGGGAGGCAGGCCGCGCTTCGGCCGCTTCGGCTTCGGCTTCTTGACCGGACGGCGGTCGTCGTCGTCGGGCGCGTCGTCGACGCCATCGTCGACGGGACGCTTGCGGGGCCGATCGCCGCCGTCGCGCGGCGACTTGATGGGCTTCTTCACGCCGGGCTGACGGGGATCCTTGATGGGCCCCTTCACCTTGGGAGGCTGGGGCCGCGCCGGGGCGTCGTCGTCGTCGATTTCGTCGTCGGATTCTTCTTCGCCCTCGCCTTCGCCTTCGGCGGGCGCGCGGACTTTTTTCTTCTTCTTGATCGGCGTCTTCGTCAGGTCTTTGTTCAGGTCCTTGCCCGGCACACCGATGCCGATGCCGCCTTGCGGCTGCACCTCTTCGGCCGAGACGCTGGTCGCCCAGAAGCCAGTCGCCCCGAAGAGGGCGACGAAGAGCAGCGAGAAGAGACGCGGGAAACGCAACATGGGGGCTCCGACGGCGACGCCAGCGGTTCCATTTAGCCTGACTGTGTGACCCGTGTCGCGCCCACGCCGCCCGCGCGCGCCGGCGAGCGCCGGGACACGCCCCGCTGCCAGCGGGCGGCTACTCGTAGTCGCTGACCGGCGGGCAGGTGCAGATGAGCTTTCGGTCGCCGAGCACGTTGTTCACGCGACCGATGGTGGGCCAGTACTTGTGGGCCCGGGTGTGCGGCGTCGGAAAGGCGGCCTGCTCGCGCGTGTACGGGTGCTTCCACTCCGACGACGTCACGACCAGCGCTGTGTGCGGCGCGTTCTTCAACACGTTGCCCTCGCGCGGCTGCCGGCCGGCGATGACGTCGTCGATTTCGCCCTTGATGCCGATGAGGGCCTCGCAGAACCGATCGAGCTCGCGCAGCGGCTCGCTCTCGGTGGGCTCGACCATCAACGTGCCGGCCACGGGAAAGCTCAAGGTCGGCGCGTGGAAGCCGTAGTCCATCAAGCGTTTGGCGACGTCTTCGGCTTCGAGCCCGGCGACCTTGAAGCCCCGCAGGTCGAGGATGCACTCGTGGGCCACGCGGCCATGGGCGCCCTTGTAGAGCACCGGGAAGTGGTGGCCGACCTTTTGCGCAATGTAGTTGGCATTCAGGATCGCGTAATGCGTGGCTTCTTGAAGACCGTCGCTGCCCATCATCTTGATGTAGGCCCACGAGATGAGCAAGATGCTCGCGCTGCCCCACGGCGCCGCCGAGATCGGGCCGATGGCCTGGCCGCCGCCGGTGGTGACGACGGGGTGACCCGGCAAGAACGGCTGCAGGTGCTTGCCGACGCCGATGGGCCCCATGCCCGGCCCGCCGCCGCCATGCGGGATGCAGAACGTCTTGTGCAGGTTCATGTGGCAGACGTCGCCGCCAATGTCGCCCGGCCGTGCGAGACCGACCAGCGCGT
>JBKJNL010000096.1:0-3651 GCA_046593615.1 Myxococcota bacterium
TGCCGGCGGCCTGCAGGGTCTCGCCGCCACTGCGGGAGTCTTCGATGGCCTTTGCCGACGGCCGGTCACCGACGAGCGCATAGAAGTCCTGCTCGTCGAGGTCGGCGGAGCCGCGCTTGAGGCCGCCGTCGTCGGCGACGGTGATGTCTTCGTTGTTTTCTGCGACGTGCAGCGCCGGGTTGTGCACGCAGCCGACCGACCACAGCGACGTGAGCAAGGGGGCGACGATGACAATCGAGAGCGCGCGCTTCATGGACATCTCCGAAAACCGCGGCAGCTTCGTCGACGCGCCGCCTCGATGTCCATGATGGATGGCGCGCGCGCTCGATGTGGGCTCGATGCGCGCATCGTCGGCGTCGCTGCTTCGCGCCCGTTGAGCACCGGAAGCTACGGCGCGGGGCACACCGTCGTCGTCGTCAACCGGTAGCGATTCTCGGCCGTGGAAAAGCCGAACACGCGCAAGGCGACCGTTGCGTTGCCGGGTGCCACGAAGTCGATCTGCTCATCGTCGTCTGACGACGTCGACGTCCCGATCTCGGCGCCGGCGCTGTCGAACAGCTTCAAGTCAAGGTCGCCGTCGGCGTGGCGGAAGGTCGCCTTGAACGTCGTCGTGCACCCCTGCTGCAGCGTGACGCGAAAGAAGTCCTCGTCTTCGCCGCAGACGATGCCAAAGGTCTCGTCGTCTTTGCCGAGCGAGAGCCCTGTCTGCCGGGTGTCGTTGTCTTCGTTGGGATCGTCGCCGGGGCAGGCCAGGTCGTTGAGACAGACTTCGTCGACGGTGACGCGGTAGCCGTTGCCGACGGCGACATCGGCGCCCTGGAACAGCAGCACGCGCAAGGCGACGGCGGCGGGGTCGGTGATGACCCTGGTGATGCGCTCCGCGTTGGACGTGCTGTTGGACTGGGCGATGCGATCGCCGCCGGCGCGCGGGACGAGCTCGATGTCGATGTCGCCGCGCGAGTGGATGAACGAGACCTGCGCGTCGGCGAAGCAGCCGGCCTGCACCGGCAGCGCGTAGAAGTCGTTGTCGCCACCGCAGACGGCGGCGTCGAGGGCCACGCCGCGATCGAGGAGCGACGGCGTGGTGGCGGCGTCGTTGTCTTCGGCGCCGTCGTCGGCGGGGCAGACGAGCTCGTCGCCGCACACCGAGTCCAGGGTCACGTCGTACGAGACGTCGTCGCCGCTGGCCCCGCGCACGCGCACGGCGTAGCGGCCGGCGTTTTCGATGCGCAGGTTGAGAGCCTCGCGGGGACCGAGGCCGCTGGCCGCGCCGATCAAGGCGTCGTTGGCGGCGTCGACGACGACGAGGTCGAGGTCGGCGAGGTCGACGGGCTCGCCGTTTTCTTCCGGCGGCGGCGGCGGCGCGACCGGGTCGCCTTCTCCTTCTCCTTCTCCTTCACCCTCTCCCTCTCCCTCTCCTTCGCCTTCACCCTCTCCCTCTCCTTCGCCTTCGCCTTCGCCAGCAGCAGGCGCGTCGGCGCGGACCGACACCGACGCCGACAGCGAGCAGCCGGCGCCGACGTCGAGGGCGTACCAGTCGTCGTCGCCGCCGCAGAAGCGGGCAGAGACGGTGACGCCGGCGGTCACGGCCGTGGCGTTGGCGGGGTCGTCGTTGTCTTCGGCGTCGTCTTCGACGCACGGCACAGCGAACCCGGCGTCGGGCTCGAAGCCGGCGTCGACGACGACAAACGGGGGCGGTCCGCTGACTTCGCCTTCGCCCTCGGCGACCACGCCGGCGTCGGGGGTGGCGTCGTCGGCGTCGCAGCCGGCCGATCCGAGTCCAAAGAACAGCAGCGAAAACGTGGAGACGGCGACGACCTGGCAAACGCGCATGCCCAGCAGCCTAGCGCCCGTCCGCTCCTCTGCACTTCGGCAGGCAACAACTCCTGGTGTGGCGAAAGTGACCGGCTGCTGTCCGCCGTGGCGTCCGGTTCGGACGCTTGTCCGGTATCCTCGTGCTGCCGCGCCGCATCCGGCTGGCGCGCGCTGGCTGGCACGGTGCTGGAACTGCCGCTCCGCCGACGATGAGGGCCCTGCGGCGAAGGTTGACGATGAGCTCCACCGCCAGCGACGACGATTCCGAGCGCACCGCCCGGCTGCGCTCGCGGCTCGGACTGCGACCCCACGGCGGCGACGCCGAAGCCCCCCTGCTCGGCGACGACGACGGCGCCCTCCTCCACCTGGCCACCCGCGGTGACGACGTCGTGCTGCGCGGCGCCGCCGGCCTGGTCACGGGCCTCGAGCTGGCCCGCCAGCGGGCCCACGGCACCTCGTCGGTGGCGGGTCCCAAGGGGGGCTCGAGCGCTGGAGCCCATGTTGGCCGGCCCCTGCTCGCCTGGTGCGCCGGCGCCGGCGGCCTGGGCGAGCCGTTGTCGCTGCTGCTGCTGGCGCGCGCCGGCGGCCTCGACATCGACGTGGTCGCCTCCGACGTCGCCGCCGCCGCCTGCGACGACGCCCGCGCGCCCGAGCTCAGCGGGCAACGGGTGGCCACCCTGCCCCGGTTGCTGGCCCGCGCGCTGTCGCCGACCCGCCGGGGTCACGCGGTGGATCCAGGGCTGCTGGCCCACCTGCGGGTGGCCCGCGGCGACCTGCGCCTGCACACCCCGGCGGGGCCCTTCGACCTCGTCGTCTGCCGCGAGGTCCTGCACCACTTCCGGCCCGACGTCGCCCGGTCGATGTTGCTGCGCCTCACCGAGTCCCTGGCCGGCGACGGCGTGCTGGTGCTCGCCGTGGTCGACGCCCTGACCGTCGGCCTGCCCATCGACGACGAAGGCGCCGGCGTGGTCGTGGTCGACCGCCACCTCCGGGCTGTCCGCTGTGCGGACCTTTCGGCCGGCCGTCCGGCCACCTGGACGCTCTGCACCCTGCTCGACAGCGACGCGGCGCTGCAGGATCGCTCGCAAAAGCTGCGGGCCCTGGTCGGCGAAGTCGAGGGCGCAGCACTCGCTTGCGCCGCGGCTCTGCTGGCCGAAGGCCGCCTGATCGATGCCCGGGCCATGGCCGCGCAAGACGACGAAGGCGGCGTCATCCGGGCCATGTGCGACGCCCGCCTCGGTCGACTCGCGGACGCACGGACGGCTTTGGAGGGCTTGCGGGCGCGCGTTCCGAGCTCGTGGGTTGGGGCGTGGCTGCTCGGTGAATTACAGGTGCGCACAGGTCGCGCCGCCGAGGCCCGCGGGCTGTTTCGCACCGTGCTCGCGCTGCTCGAGGGAGCCGGCGCGCCCGCCGGCGAGCTGGTCGCGCTCTTGCCCGAGCTGCACCCGCGGCATGTCTGGCGGAGCTGCCAGCAGATCCTCGAGGGCCAGACCAACCTCTGGCACAGGCTGTGAGTTGATGAGGCTCATGCAACTCCAAGCGGACACCCTGAGCGCCCTCCCCCGTCGCGCTGTTGCCACGAGCACTGGTGCCGCGAGCGTTGGCGTCGCGAGCGTTGGCGTCGCCGAGATCTTGCAGTTCCCTGTACCCCGCGGTGCCGCTCCCATGCCCAAGGTGCTCGTCCTCTCTCCGTCGGGCCTGGTGCGCTTCCGCGTCAAGAAGGAGCTCAGGCCCCGCGGCTTCAACGTCGTCGACATGGACGGCGGCGAGGGCTTCGCCAACCTCGCGGTGCGCGCCGAGCGCCCCGACGTCATCTTGATCGACACCTGCGCGACA
>JBKJNL010000146.1:0-15167 GCA_046593615.1 Myxococcota bacterium
AGACAAGCGCACCCGCTGGCGCGTCACCGCGCAAGACCTCGAGAACCTCGAGCGCTACGACCGCTACGCCGAGGTCAGCGAGACCGCCTTGCGTTCGACGTCGACGGGCCAGGCGCCGTGGACGCTCATCGAAGGCGAAGACGAGCGCTACCGCACCATCGCCGTCGTCGAGCACCTGCTCGAGGTCATCGAGAAGCGCCTGGCCCACGACGAGGCCGCCGCTGCTGCTGCCGCGAAGCCGGTAAAGGAGACAAAGGCAAAGAAGTTGTCGGTGAAGAACACGACGGCCACGGCGACGGTGCCGACCAAGCGCATGGCCGCTGAGCTGGCGCGCTCCGAAGCAAAGACCAAGACGGCAAAGACCAAGACGAAGCACGAGACGCCGCCGACCATCCGCACCATCCTCGAGGCCCTCGACCTCGACGAAAAAGCCGACGAAGCGACCTACGACGACGACCTCGAGAAACTGCAGGGGCGGCTGTCACAGACCTGGCAGCAGGCCCGCGCCCGCGGCACCAGCTTGACCATCGTGCTCGAAGGTTGGGACGCCGCCGGCAAGGGTGGCGCCATCCGCCGCATCACCCCGGCCCTCGACGCCCGCGACTACCGCATCATCCCGATCGCGGCCCCCACCGACGAGGAAAAGGCCCAGCACTACCTCTGGCGCTTCTGGCGGCACGTGCCCACCGACGGCCACGTCACCGTCTACGACCGCAGCTGGTACGGCCGCGTGCTCGTCGAGCGCGTCGAGGGCTTCTGCGACGAAGAGAGCTGGATGCGGGCCTACGACGAGATCAACGACTTCGAGCAGCAGCTCGTCGAGGGCGACATCGTCGTCGTCAAGCTGTGGCTGCACATCGGCAAAGACGAGCAGCTCAAGCGCTTCAAGGAGCGCGAGCGCACGCCGTTCAAGAACTTCAAGATCACCGAAGACGACTACCGAAATCGCGAGCGCTGGGACGACTACCTGCAGGCGGTGCACGACATGGTCGAGCGCACCTCGACGTCGTACGCGCCCTGGCACCTGGTGCCGGCCAACGACAAGCACCTGGCCCGCCTGCGCGTGCTCGAGCACATCTGCGCGGCCCTCGAGAAGTCCCTGGCCAACGCCGACGCGCGCTCGTCGGACGAGCCAAAGAAGAAGAACAAGAAGCCCAACAAGAAGGGCTGAGGCGCGCGTCGGGTGACGTCGTTGTGGGTGACCTCATCCCGCGGCACCGACCGGCTGGGCTCGTTCAGGATCACGTGCGACGCCAGCCATCCTCGTGGACAGGCGAGTCGACGCTCTCGACGTCGTGGTTGCTCTTCTGAACAGGGGCGCAGCAGGATGGCTGCGCGGAGGCCACCGAGATGTCCGATGACACCAGCCTGGGCCCGCGCCTCAAAGCGGCGCGGCAGCAGAAGAACCTGACGCAGGCCGACCTCGCCCAACAAGCCGGCCTGAACCAGGACGCCGAGCGCCTCGTCGGAGAAGCTGCGTGACGAATCAACTCATCCAGATCGGGAACCGGACGTGAGCAGCAAGCTCGGTCGCCTCGAGCGCGTCCCCCTGCGCCACATTTGGAAGAGCGAGTCCAGCGACCGCTGCAGAGACATCGCTGCTCGAACACGTCGACCGGCGCAGCAAGCCATCTCCCCCAGCCCCTCTTCCGCGGGCGCGGCTCAAGCATCGTCGGTTCCTCGTTCATCGAGGCCGCTGCGAAAGAGGGGAGGAGAGAGCTGCCTCTTTCATTCTCGTGTTCGAGCAAAGGTTCGAAACATGACGCCGTGGTCGATGACGCTGTCGGCGCAAGGATGCTCGCGCAGGTCGCAGGCCCGCAAAGGCGTCCACACACGTCCAACGACGATGACGATGGAGCAAGCTCTCTCCTCCCCTCTTCCGCAGCGGCCGATCCTGACCGGGGATCGACAACGTCAAAGCCGCGCCCGCGGAAGAGGGGCCGGGGGAGATGGCTGGTGGAGCGGCCGACCTGTTCGAGCAGCGACGTCTTCACCGCAGGCCGAGCTGGACCGAACGATGGTCCAACACATTTCGGCCATCGTGTTGGAGGGCGAGGTTGACGAATCACGAACTTGTAAGTCGTTCTTACAAGTTGGCCGACGCGCATGAGCTTCGACCGTCACCGCCCCCACGCGCTGCCGCTGTTGCCGCCACCGGGTGTCGACCTCGAGACAAAGGCGGTGCTGAAGAAGACGACGGCGGCCCGCACGGCGCTGGTCGAGCTCAAGGCGACGGCGAAGCTGCTGCCGAACCAGGGCGTGCTGCTGCAGACCATCGGCCTGCAAGAAGCCCAGCTGTCGTCGGAGATCGAGAACATCGTCACCACCCACGACGCGCTCTACCGGGCGTTTGCCGACGACGGCCGCAGCGCGGACCCGGCAACCAAGGAGGTGCTCGCCTACCAGCGGGCGCTGTGGGCCGGCTACCGCGTCGTCAAAGAAGAAGGCCGGCCCATCACGCCGCCGCTGATGGAAGAGCTGGTCGCGCTCATCAAGGGCAGCGCCATCGGCGTGCGGCGCGTGCCCGGCACCAAGCTGGCCCGGCCCGACGACGGCGAGGTCATCTACACGCCGCCCGAGGGCGAGCCGCTGTTGCGCGACCTGCTGGCGAACCTGGTGGCGTTCATCCACGAGGCCGAAGAGCTCGATCCGCTCGTGCGGCTGGCGGTGATGCACTACCAGTTCGAGGCCATCCACCCGTTCCTCGACGGCAACGGCCGCACGGGCCGCATCCTCAACATCCTGTTTCTCGTCGAGCAGGGGCTGCTCGACATCCCGGTGCTCTACCTCTCGCGCTACATCCTCGAGAACAAGCGCGGCTACTACGGCGGCCTGCAGGCGGTCACCGAGCACGGGGCCTGGGAGGCGTGGATCCTCTACATGCTCGACGCCGTCGAGCACATGGCGCGGCTGACCCTCGAGCGCATCCAGGCGATCCTCGACCTGATGGACGAGACCCGCCGGCAGGTGAAGGACGCGCTGCCCAAGCTCTATTCGAAGGACCTGGTCGAGCTGCTGTTCCGGCTGCCCTACACCAAGGTCTCGTTCATCGAAGAGGCCGGGCTGGCCAAGCGCGTCACCGCCGCCACCTGGCTGCGGGCCCTGGCCGACATCGGCGTCCTGCGCGAGGAAAAGCTCGGTCGAGAGCTGTATTTCCTCAATTTTCGCTTCTGGGACCTGCTGCAGGGCACGCCTTCCCAGACAGCCGCACAGGCGGGCGCCGAGACAGGTGTTCAGCAGCCGACATAGCCATGGCGTGAACATGTCGCGGCGACATGTTCAAAAAATCGAGAATTTTGAACATGTTCTCGGCACACTCGGCACGGCGTGACCATGTTCGGGGCGGGATCAAGAACAACGTCACCATCGACTGGCCCAGAAAACGGTGCGGGCCAAGCTGCGCACCCTGGTCCGCCGCAAGCTGCGGCAGCGCGGCGACCCGCCGGACCTGCAAGAAAAGGCCGTCGAGACCGTCATCCGGCAGGCAGAGCTGCTCGCCACCGCCTGGACCTGACGACGACGAGGACCCGCGGTCATCCGCGATGGATGTTCTGTGCTGAATCCCTGCTGAAACAAGAACGGCGGGCCGAGGCCCCGCCGTTTTCTGCGACGTCATCGCGACGTCGTTTCTGCGTCGTTTCTACGACGTCATCGCGACGTCGTTTTCTGCGACGTCATCGCGACGCCGCTGTCTCTGACGTCATCGCGACGTCGTTGTTGTCTTGCCGAAAAGCGGGTGGCGGCTCAGGTCCAGATGACGCCGGTCTTGATGCCGACGACGGTGCCGTCTGTGGCAGCGCCGACGATGTAGGTCGGGTGGTTGGCCGAGACATTCAGGCCGCCGTCTTTGCCGACCACCAGCACGCGCAGGTCAGAGAGGCCGCGCAACAGACCGCCGACTTCGGCGACGGTGGCCGGCGACGCTGTCTGCTGGTCGAGGAACTCCTTGATGAGCGTGGCGTCGGGAGCCTTGTAGCGCTCGACCGCGCCGACGTCGGTGGTGACGTCGTGACCGAGGGCCCGGGCCAGCTGGTCGCCCGAGGCCGGCCACGGCATCGCCGGCAACAACACCGCGCTCACCGCCTCGCCGCCCTCGCTGCCGAGCAGGCCGTCAAAGAAGAACGCCGTGCCGGTGGCGTTGCCCGCGCCGGAGCCGTTGAAGATCGCGTCGAGCTTGGCCTTTGCCGTGGCGCCGTCGACGCTGGTGCCGGCCGGAACCGACGGACCGGCGAGGACGTCATAGGCGCGCTGGGCGCGGCCGCCGGTGAGCGGGTCGCGGTTGGCGAGGTTCTTCACCTCTTCTTTGGACAAGAAGGGTTTGCCCGAGCCGCCGGCCTGGTTGACCGTGGCGACGGCGGCGTCGAAGCGCGCGCCGACCACCTGAAGCACATCGTCGACGCTGACCGTCTTGCCCGGCTCTTTGCGGCGCACCTCTTCGGCGGCGTCTTGCAGGTCGGCCGAGAGCACCTTTTGCTCGCTCTTGCTGATGAGCGTGTTGTTGCCGGCGGCGACGGCGAGCTCGTCGGCGCGCGCGGCGTTGAGGACCTGGCTGCGAACGTCGGCAACGCGAATCTTGGTCATGCAGGCCTTATCGGCACCCCCGTGCCAAAAGGTGCGCGCATGTATGCAAGACAGATCCCAGGCCGTTCGGACGCGCTCTGGCAGTCGAGAGCGTCAGCAGATCCTGGGGAGCCCGCCGCCTTCGACGCTGTGGGTGAAGTCGGCGGGGTGCTGGGTGCGGAACCCTGTCAGCTTGGCCTTTTCGAGCGCTTCGGCGACGTCGCTGCGCAGGAACACCCACGGGTAGCGCGCCCCGGCCGCGCCGCGGAACAGCGGCGGGCGATCGACAAGCGTGGCGTCGTCGACGACGATCTCGCGGGCCGTCCACAGCAGCTCATCGACCACCTCGATGTCGCTCTCGGCAACATCGATGAGGGGTCGCGTGCAGCGCACGAACATCACCCAGTGCTCACCCTTGACCGGCTTGCCGTCGTGGTCTTGCGCCTGCACCGGCAGGAAGTCGACGTCGACGACGCCCTGCTTCTCGAGGGCCGCCTTTGCCCTGGCCGAGACGATGGGCGCCCCGCTGCCGCTCATGAAGTCGACGAGCTTCTTGCGCGACTTCGGCGGCTTCATCGTCGCCACCGGGCCGCCGCGCGGCCACGTCGACGGATCCAACGTTGCGGCTTCAAGCGCCGAGCCGAAGCTGCCGGCGATGGAGAACGAGGCGCCGTCTGTGCCGCACTGCCACAAGAGGTACGGCGCCGGCGGCGGCACCAACACGTCGACGTAGTCGGGGAACGCCGTCAGCACCACGCCAGAGAAGTTCTGCAGCACGGCGGCTGCGTCGTCGTTGCAGCCGATGGCCAGCGAGTGTGCGACGCGAAACAGCGGCGGCATCGGCTCGGCCGGCTCGGGCGCGTCCTTGATCTCGTTGAACAGGTAGCCGCCGATGCTGCCCTTGCTCCAGGCATCGACCGCCTTTGCGATGACCTTGACGATGGCCACGGCGTAGCCGCCGTCGGGGGCGACGACCTTGCCGGCGTCGTCGACGAGCCGCACCGGCAACAGCTCGATTTTGGGGTCGAGGCGCACCAGGGCCGCACCCAGCGCGCCCGACACCACCAGCTGTCGCTCACCGTTGCTGAGCAGGTCGGGCAGCGGCTGCGGCACCGCACCGCAAAAGGCGAAGTGGGCGTCGTTGGCCTTGAATTCGTTCGGCTCGTTCTCGACGACGACCTGGCGAATCTCGTGGCGGGCGGTCACCCCGCGAAGCCGACCGAGAAGCGGCTTGCCGTCGACACCACGCACATCGATGAACTTGCTCATGCCGCGCACGGTAGCCGAAACCTCCGGCACCAGCGGTGACGACAACGACGACGACCACGCGGCGAAGCCCCTCCCCGGGCCCGAGCGGCCCTGGAGCCGGGGTACCCGGGCCGATCTTTCTTGCTAGACCGGCGGCGTTACTTCCAAGCAAGCCCCGCGGGGCAGGAGCAGCACATGATCGACGGCGTCGAGCTCATCCAGCGCACGTATTCGACGATGAAGGAGCGGCATGAGGCGGCCCGCAAGGCCTTTGGTCGGCCGCTGACGCTCACCGAGAAGATCCTCACCGCGCACATGCCGTGTGAAGGCACGGGCCCCGTCGACGAAGACGGCAAGGCCCTGGTTCGCAAGAAGAGCTACGCCAACCTCAACCCCGACCGCGTCGCCCTGCAAGACGCCACCGCGCAGATGGCGCTCTTGCAGTTCATGCAGGCCGGCAAGAAAGAAGTCGCCGTGCCCTCGACGGTGCACTGCGACCACCTCATCCAGGCCCAGGTCGGCGCCAAGAAGGATCTGCTGCGCGCCGTCGACGAGAACCAGGAGGTCTATGACTTCTTGCAGACCGTCAGCCAGAAGCACGGCCTCGGCTTCTGGAAGCCCGGCGCCGGCATCATCCACCAGGTCGTCCTCGAGAACTACGCGTTCCCCGGCGGCATGATGATCGGCACCGACAGCCACACGCCCAACGCCGGCGGCCTCGGCATGATCGCCATCGGCATCGGCGGCGCCGACGCTGTCGACGTCATGGCCGGCTTCCCGTTCAACCTGCGCTGGCCCGGCGTCATCGGCGTCAAGCTCACCGGCAGCATGAAGGGCTTTGCCTCGCCCAAAGACGTCATCTTGAAGCTGATGGGCATCCTGACGGTCAAGGGCGGCACCAACCACATCGTCGAGTTCTTTGGCGACGGCGCCGCCGCCATCTCGGCGACCGGCAAAGGCACCATCTGCAACATGGGCGCCGAGCACGGCGCGACGACATCGGTGTTCGCCTACGACGCCTCGATGGAACGCTACCTGCGCGCGACCAACCGCGGCGCCTGGGCCGACCTCGCCAACGCCAACAAAGACCTGCTCTCGGCCGACCCCGAAGTGCTCGCCGACCCGGCGAAGTACTACGACCGCGTCGTCGAGATCGACCTCGACACCCTCGAGCCGCACCTGGTCGGCCCGCACACGCCCGACCTCGCGCACCCCGTGAGCACGATGAAGGCTACGGTGAAGAAAGAGGGCTGGCCCGAGCAGCTGAGCTCGGCGCTCATCGGCTCGTGCACGAACTCGAGCTACGAAGACATGTCGCGCAGCGCCTCGCTGGCAAAGGCCGCCCTCGACGCCGGCCTCAAAGCCAAGATGCCGTTCTTGATCACGCCCGGCAGCGAGACCATTCACCTCACCATCCAGCGCGATGGCCAGATGAAGACCTTTGACGACGCCGGCGGCACCGTGCTGGCCAACGCCTGCGGCCCCTGCATCGGCCAGTGGGATCGCCAGGACATGAAGAAGGGTGTGGTGAACGCGATTGTCACGTCGTTCAACCGCAACTTCCGCGGCCGAAACGATGCGTCCAACGATACACTTGCTTTCATCGGCTCGCCCGAGCAGGTGACGGCGATGGCGTTCTCGGGGCGCCTCGACTTCGACCCGCGCACCGACACCATCAAGACCCCCGACGGCAAGGACTTCAAGTTCCCCTCGCCCACCGGCGATGAGCTGCCCAAGCAGGGGTTCCTCGTCGACAAAGACGGCCTGATCAAGCCCGAGGCCGACGGCGGCAAGGTCAACATCGCCGTCGACCCCAAGAGCAAGCGCCTGGCCCTGCTCGAGCCTTTTGCTGCTTGGGACGGCAAAGACCTCTCCGGCGCCCGCGTGCTGTTGAAGGCCAAGGGCAAGTGCACCACCGACCACATTTCTGCAGCAGGAAAGTGGCTCACCTATCGTGGTCACCTTGATAACATCTCCAACAATCTCTACATCGGCGCGACCAACGCGTTCGACGACAAGATCGGCGAAGGAAAGAACCTGCTGACCGGCGACAAGAAGCCGTTCCCCGACGTCGCCCGCGCCTACAAGGCAGCCGGTGTGCCGTGGGTCGTCGTCGGCGACGAGAACTTCGGCGAGGGCAGCTCGCGCGAGCACGCGGCGATGGAGCCGCGCCACCTCGGCGGCCGGGCCATCCTGGTGCGCAGCTTCGCCCGCATCCACGAGAGCAACCTGAAGAAGCAGGGTGTGCTGCCGCTGACCTTCAGCAACGCCGCCGACTACGAAAAAGTGCGCGAAGACGACCTCGTCGACATCGTCGGCCTGACGTCGCTGTCGCCGGGCCAGCCGCTCACGCTGCGCTTGACCCACGGCGACGGCAGCAAAGAAGAGTTTCCGGTCAACCACTCGATGAGCGACGAGCAGATCGCCTGGTGGAAGGCCGGCTCGGCCCTCAACATGGTGGCCGCCCAGGCTGCCCGCGAAGCCGCCGCGAAGTAGCCCGCGCGGCGCGCCTGCTGCGCACCTGCACGACGATGAATGCGAACGAGGCCCGCGCTGCGGGCCTCGTTCGTTTCTTCACGCTGGTGGCTTCGTTGACGCGCTCAGGGCGTGACGACCGGGCAGTTGACGGTGACCGGCAGCGGGCCGGCGATGTTGTCGACGGCGCTGGCGCAGTCGGTGATGCCGTCAACGGACGTCTTCATGGGGTCATCCGGTCAGGGGTTGTGGAGCGGGGCTCGGGGCGCGTGTGCAGCGGCCGGCGCGCTTCGTGGGGTCTACGGGGTGGCCGCGAAACCGGTGACGGACCCGATGACCGCCCGGGCCCGAGCGGCCCTGAAGCGGGGTGCGCGGGCCAGATCCAGCGCGCGCGTCACGACCGTCACGCGCCCGGCGTAGCCAACCCATGATCGCCGTTGGCTCCCGCCTGCCGCCCTTCGACATCGTCGACGTCACCGGCCGTCGCTTCACCGATGCGACGCTGCCGGCGCGTCTGTGGATCGGGCTGTTTCGCTATGCGTCTTGTCCGCTGTGCGCGCTGCGGTTGCACGAGATCGTGTCGCTGTGGCCGCGCCGCTACGCCGGCCGCAACATCACCTTCATCGCCGTGTATCCCGCGAGCACGATCGAGCTCGCCCGCTGGGTGACCGAAAAGGACCCGCCGTTCTCGATCGTCGCCGACGTCGACGACCAGCTGCACGACGCGCTCAAGCCGGGCATCGCGTTGACCGGGGCCTTCTCGGCCACCGTCGTCCGGCGCTTGTTCGAAGCCCGCAGCCAGGGCTTTCACGGCGGGCCGGCGCCCGATCTCAAGCGCCGCTTTCGCGTGCCCGCGGACTTGATCGTCATCGATGGGGTCGTGCGCTACGCCCACGTGGGCCGGACGTTTTCCGATCATGCACCCTTCGCCGACATCGACCGCGTGCTCGACGGCGTGCTCGACGGTGCGCTCGACGGTGCGTCCGGCGGTGCGCTCGCCAGCCAGCGCGCAGAACGAAGACGCTGATCGATCAGCGGCGGATGCGCTGGGTGACGTCGGCGCGCGGTCCCCCCGGGTGCGGGTGCCCCGCGAGACCCGAGCCGGCGACCGGATCGACGCGCTGGGGCCGGTAGAGCGTCAGAGGCATGCCGATGCCCCGCACCACCATCGGCGGCGTCTTCTGCCAGCGCACGTCGACGACGACGTCTTTGCACGCGGCCCACGTCTGCTCGGTCACGAGCACGGTCAGGCCCTGGGCCTTTGCCTCGCCCTGGATGCGCCGCGCGGTCTGCGGCACCTCGCCGGTCACAGCAAAGGTGCGGCGGCTGGGGGGGCCGACGCCGCCGGTGACGGCGTTGCCCGAGGCCACGCCGACGCCGATGACAAAGGTGGGGCGGCCGTCTTCTCTGGCCCGGCGGCACAAGATGGCGGCGCGGGCTTCGAGGTCGACGGCGGCCGCGACGGCGCGGGCGGCGTGATCGGCGACGGGCTGCGGCGCGCCCCAGACGGCGACGAGGCCGTCGGCGAGGAAGCGCTCGACGTGGCCGCCGTGGCGGTGGACGACGTCGACAAAGGCCGACAGCAGCGTGTCGAGAAACGTGATCGTGTCGGCGGGCGACAGCGCCGCCGTCAGCGGCGTGAAGTCGCGCACGTCGACGAACAGCACCGACACCGACGACGTCACCGGCGCCGCGTCGAGGTTGTCGATGTGCTGCGCCACCTGCGCGCCCGCCGCCCGGCTGAGCGACGACTGCAGCGCGCCTTTGTCGGCCAGGGCCTGCACGAGGGCGTGGTAGCCGTCGACGAGGGCCGCGACCTCGTCGTGGGGGTTCAGCTGCGGCGCCAGCAGCGGTGGTGCCGTCTTTGAAAGACCGAGGCCGCCATCGGCCACCTGTTGGAGCGCGCGGGCCACGCTCTGCACCGGGCGGATCACGCGCCGCTCGAGCAACCACAAGAGCAGCAGCACCACGACGACGACGGCGATGGCGCCGATGACGAACAAGGCCGTGACGCGCGCCGTCGACCGCGGCGCCGGGTGCAGGCCGACGACGACACGGCCGGCGGGGGCTTCGGCCCGGCTCGTGCGATCGCGCTCGACGATGGCGGCGTCGACGACGACGAAGCCCGCGGGTCCGGCGCGCTGCACGGTCTGCAGCAGCGTCGCGGCGTCGGTGTCGCCGAGGCTGGCGCCGAGGCTGTTGGCGAGGCTGTTGGCGAGGCTGCTGGCGAGGCTGGCCTGCTCGATGGTCTCGGGCGTGCCCGCCGGGCTGGACGCGGTGACGATGACGAACGCGACGTCGCCGACGACGACGGCGCGCAGGAACTGTCCGAGCACGGCGCGGTCGGCGGCGCTGCCCGATTGCCGGGCCACCGCCTGCAGCGTCGCCGCCGTCGTCGCCAGCTGCTGGCCGCGGTCGACCTGGGCCTCGATGGCCTGGCGGTGGGCGCTGACCGCGGCCACCGCCACCAGGGCCAGCGGAACCGCCAGGCAGGCGCCGACGACGGCAGCGACGACAGTGGTGCGCAGAGACATGCCGCCTGTTGCCACGACGGCTTCGCCCCCGACAAGCGCGTGCCTGCCGTGAGCGGCGGCGGCGCGCGGGGCTATGATCGGCGCATGTTGATCGCCCTTGTGCTTCTGGCCGGCGCCGCTGTCCCCGATGATGTCGTCGTCTCGGGGCGCCTGGCGCGCGACGGCGCGCCCGTGAACGGCACCGTCGCCGCCGTCTTCAACATCTTTGACGACCCCGACGCCGGCGCGGCGGTGGGCGCGTCCATCGTCGTTGCGGCTCTCGACGTCACCGACGGCGTGTTCGTCGCCGAGCTGAGCGGCCTCGTCGACCTCGTCGATGGCCGCCCGCTGTTCGTCGAGGTGACCCTCGACGGCGAGACGTTGTCACCGCGCCTGGCGCTGGCCACGGTGCCCTATGCCGCCATGGCCGGCACCGTCGAGTTCAGCGACATCCTGGGCGTGCCGCCTGAGCTGCTCGACGGCGACCAGGTGGCCATCCAGGCCGGTTCGCTCGTGGCCATCTCGCCGCTCGAGATCGCGGGCACGAACCTCTCGGTGCGCCAGAACTCGATCATCGGTGACCTCTTGCAAGACGGCGCCGTGCGCAACGAGAAGATCACCAACGGCGCCGTCACCAGCAACAAGCTCGCCGCCGACGCCGTGCGCAGCGAGCACATCGCCAGCAACGCGGTCGGCGTCGACGAGATCGCCGGCAACGCCGTGGGCAGCGACGAGCTGCAAGACGGCGCGGTCACCACCCGCGAGATTCAGGACAACAGCGTTGGCAGAAACGACATCGGCTCGCAGGCGGTCGCCTCCGACGAGATCGAAGACGGCACGATCTTGACGGCTGACCTCGCCAACAGCGCCGTCACCAGCTCCAGGATCCAGGATGGCGCGGTCACCAGCGCAAAGATCGTCGCCGACGCCATCGGCCGGGCCCAGCTGGCGGGCGGCGAGGTCGACGTGTTTTCCGTCGACAACGCCAACTGTGAGGGCACCGGGTCGCTGTCGCTGCTCGCCACCTGCCGCTCGCGCGTGTGCGGCATCGACTCCGGCGCTTTGCGGTTCCTCAGCTGCGGCGGCACCTGCAATCAAACCGAGCCCCAGAGCTGCAACAACGGTCCGCGCGCTGGCCGCCTCTTGTCGCCGAGCGCGCCGTGAACCGCTTCGCCCGGTCCGCCGTCGCCGCCGTCGCCGCATCCGTCGCATCCGTCGCATCTGTCGTGGTCGTCATCGTCGTTGGATCGGCGTGCGCGATCCCCGCCGCGCTCGGCTGCAGCGACAGCGCGGATTGCCCCGAGGGACTGACCTGCTTCGAAGAGACCTGCGTGCGGGTCGTCGTCGCCGAGGGCGAAGGCGAAGAGGGCGAAGGAGAAGAGGGCGAAGGCGAAGAGGGAGAAGGAGAAGAGGGCGAAGGCGAAGAGGGAGAAGGAGAAGGCGAAGGAGAAGGCGAAGGCGAAGGCGAAGGAGAAGGCGAAGGCGAAGGCGAAGGCGAAGGCGAAGGCGAAGGCGAAGGAGAAGGAGAAGGAGAAGGAGAAGGAGAAGGCGAGGGAGAAGGCGAAGGCGAAGTGAACCGCGCGCCCACCGTCATCGACATCGCGCCCGAGAACGACGCCGACGACGTCCCCCTCGGCGCCGTCGTCACCGCCACCTTCAGCGAGGACATGAACGAGGACACACTCGACGAGTTGAGCTTCACGCTGTTCGACGGGCTCCTCCCGGTCGACGGCACCGTCACCTGGGATGCCCAGACCAACACCGCGACCTTCACGCCCGACGTCGACCTCGACGAGACCGTGACCTACACCGCCACCGTCACGACCGACGCCCAAGACGAGAGCGGCCTCGGCCTCGTCACCGACGCCACCTGGAACTTCGAGACCACCGCGCGACCCACGGTCGTGTCCAGGGATCCCGACGATCTGGAGGAAGGCGTCGCCGTCGGCAGCGACATCCGCGCCGTCTTCAGCGAAGCCATGGACGAAGCCAGCATCGACGAAGCCAGCGTCGTCGTGTTCGACGGCCCGTTCCAGGTGTCGGGCGCGGTGAACTACGACGCCAACACGTTGACGGTGACCTTCGTGCCCGACGCGCCGCTCGACGAAGGCACCACCTACACGGTCACCATCAGCGACGTCGTCACCGACCAAGGTGGCACCGGCCTCGCGTCCGACGAGGTGTGGAGCTTCACGACTTCCGTGCCCGTGGTGCTCCGCACCTCACCCGTCGACGGCGCCAACGGCGTGCTGGTGACCGTGGCGCCGTCGGTGACCTTCAGCAAGGACATGGCCCCGAACACCTTTGACAGGTCAAGCTTTACGCTGACCTTCCGGGTCGCCGGCGTCGTCACCAACGTCGCTGGCAGCGTCGCCTACGACGTGCTGACGCGCACGGCGACCTTCACGCCCGACAACGACCTCGACGTCGACGTCCGCTACACCGCCACCGTCACAACCGCCGTCACCGACCTCGCCGGCACGCCGCTGAGCGAGAACGTGGTCTGGACGTTCAGCACGTCGTTGTGCGCCGCCGAGGCGCCGGTGGTGCTCGGCGCCGCCGCCAACTTCGCCGTGCTGGCCGGATCGACCGTGACCAACATCGGGCCGACCCGGATCAACGGCGACCTTGGCCTCAGCCCCGCGGACCTGTCGTCGATCACCGGCTTCCCGCCCGGCCAGGTCATCGGCTCGACGTTCACCGGTGCCGACGCCACCGTGGCTGCTGCCAAGCTCGACCTGACCATCGCGTTCAACGACGCCGCCGGCCGCACCAGCAGCTGCATCAACCTTGTTGAGGGCAACCTCGGCGGGCGGACGCTGGCGCCCGGCCTGTACAAGGGCGTCGCCCTCGCGGTGACGTCGGGCAACCTGACGCTCGATGCCGGCGGCGACGCCAACGCGGTCTGGATCTTCCAGATGTCGGAGACCTTCACCTCCACGGGCGCCCGCAAGGTCTTCCTCACCGGTGGGGCGCAGGCGGCCAACGTCTTCTGGCAGGTGGGCACGTCGGCGACGTTGGGATCGACGTCGGTGATGCAGGGGACGATCATGGCGGACCAGTCGATCTCGTTCGGCACCGGCGCGGTGTTGAACGGCCGGGCCCTGGCCAGCACGGCCGCGGTCACGCTGTTGAGCAACGCCATCGTCAGACCCTGACCGCGCGACGAGCACCATGCTGTGAGCACGAAGAGACCCGCACGATGCGGGTCTCTTCGTTGTCGTCGCAGACCGCTTTCGCTTTCGCGCCCGCGACCTCCCGTCCTCAACTCGCCGCAGGCTTGAAACACAGCCGCAGGATCGCGTCGTCGTCGTCGTCGCTGTCGCCCTACTCCCGCGCCATCACAAAAAGGCGACCGACAAAGCCAGAGACATGGTGAAGGACAACGTCGGCGCCGCCGCCAGCGGCGCACCGGGTGACCTGGGGGTGGCAAGAAGAAGGATTGGCCGGCCGATATGGCTGATATTGAGAAGTGCCGCGCACGCGTGAACATTCATGGATAAACAACTGGACAAGAAACGCTGCTGGAGCAGTAAATAAATCCTGTGATCTGTGGCGCCGAAACGATACCGCTCCCAGTGGGGGGCGCGCCGCTCTTCAGCAGCGGAGCCAGCATGGAGACGACCAAGCGTCACAACGTCAGGGTCATCGGCGACGGCAAGGAGACGATGGTCTTGTCGCACGGCTATGGCTGCGACCAGAACATGTGGCGGTTCCTCGTCCCGGCGTTCGCCGAGCGCTACCGCCTGATCCTCTTCGACCTCTGCGGCTCGGGCCGGTCTGACCTCTCCGCCTACGACCGCCAGCGGCATGGCTCGCTGCAGGGCCACGCCGACGACATCCTCGAAATCCTCGAGGAGCACGCCACCGGCCCCGCCATCTTTGTCGGCCACTCCGTCAGCGCGATGATCGGACTGCTGGCCGGCATCGCTCAGCCAGAGCGCATCAGTGCCCACGTCATGATCGCCCCGTCGCCCTGCTACATCAACCGCGACGGCTACGTCGGCGGCTTCCGGCAAGAAGACATCGACTCGTTGCTCGACACGCTCGACAGCAACTACCTCGGCTGGGCGAGCGTGATGGCGCCGCAGATCATGGGTGTGCCCGATCGCCCCGAGCTCGGCGCGGAGCTGACGAACAGCTTCTGCGCGACCGACCCCGAGATCGCCAAGCACTTCGCCCGCGTGACGTTTCTGTCCGACAACCGCGCCGACGTGCCGAAGCTGAAGACCCGCGCGTTGATCCTCCAGTGCACCGAAGACATCATCGCGCCCCGCGTGGTCGGCGATTACCTGCAGGGGCAGCTGCCGAACGCGAAGCTCCAGCTCATCGACAACATCGGGCACTGCCCCCACCTGAGCGCGCCCGACG
>JBKJNL010000264.1:0-5533 GCA_046593615.1 Myxococcota bacterium
GGCGGCGTCGACGTCGAAGAAGGGCTTGGAACCGCCGAAACCGTGTGGCAAGGCGACGGCGTCAAGCTCTACCGCAGGAGAAGCCATGTCCGCTGAGGCGATGCTCGAAGGCAAAATTACCCAGGTGATCGGCCCCGTCGTCGACGTCGAATTCCCGCCGGGCGGTCTGCCCCGGGTCTTGACCGCGCTGCGCGTCACCAACGCCACCATCGACGCCCGCGAGTGGAACCTCGTCGTCGAGGTCTCCCAGCATCTCGGTGAGAACACCGTGCGCTGCATCGCCATGGACGCCACCGAAGGCCTGCACCGCGGCCAGAAGGTGAAGAACACCGGCAGCCCGATCACCATGCCGGTCGGCAAGGGTGTGCTCGGCCGCATCATGAACGTCATCGGCGAGCCCGTCGACGAGCAGGGCCCGATCCGCGCCGACGCCACGCTGCCGATCCACCGCGCTCCGCCGAAGTTCACCGAGCAGTCGATCGGCGTAAAGATGCTCGAGACCGGCATCAAGGTCATCGACCTGCTCGCGCCCTACGCCAAGGGCGGCAAGGTCGGCCTCTTCGGCGGCGCCGGCGTCGGCAAGACCGTCACGATGATGGAGCTCATCAACAACATCGCCAAAGGCCACGGCGGCCTGTCGGTGTTCGCCGGCGTCGGCGAGCGCACCCGCGAAGGGCGCGACCTCTACAACGAGATGCAAGAGGGCAAAGAAGACGGCGACCTCACCCGCGGCGTCATCGTGCGCAACCACAAGACCGGCAAGATCATCCCCGACGAGAGCAAGGTCGCGCTCATCTACGGCCAGATGAACGAGCCGCCCGGCGCCCGCGCCCGCGTCGCCCTCTCGGGCCTGACCGTCGCCGAATACTTCCGCGACGAGTTCAACCAGGACGTCCTGCTCTTCATCGACAACATCTTTCGCTTCACGCAAGCGGGCTCGGAAGTGTCGGCGCTGCTCGGCCGCATTCCGTCGGCCGTCGGTTACCAGCCGACCCTGGCCACCGAGATGGGCCAGATGCAAGAGCGCATCACGACGACGAACAAGGGCTCGATCACGTCGGTGCAGGCCGTCTACGTCCCCGCCGACGACCTCACCGATCCGGCCCCGGCGACGACCTTTGCCCACCTCGACGCCACCACGTCGCTGAACCGCGCCCTGACCGACCTCGGCATCTACCCCGCCGTCGACCCCCTCGACTCGGTCAGCCGCATCCTCACGCCCGACGTCGTGGGCCTCGAGCACTACAACACCGCCCGCCGCGTCCAGCAGATCCTGCAGAAGTACAAAGACCTGCAAGACATCATCGCCATCCTCGGCATGGACGAGCTGTCCGCCGACGACAAGCTGACCGTGTCGCGCGCCCGCAAGGTGCAGAAGTTCTTGTCGCAGCCCTTCTTCGTGGCCGAGGTCTTCACCAACCGCCCCGGCAAGTACGTGAAGGTCGAAGACACCGTGAAGAGCTTCAAGAAGATCGTCGACGGCGAGTGCGACGACATCCCCGAGCAGGCCTTTTACATGGTCGGCGGCATCGACGAAGTCTACGAAGCCGCCAAGAAGATGGCCTGAGCGTGCGGTTCGTCGCCGTCGTCGTCATCGGTGGGCTGGGGCTGCCGGCCTGCGCCACGGTCACCGCCGAGTCGGCGTTCGCTCGCGAAGGGCTCGCGCGGGCGGCGTTTGACCTGCAGTGCCCGGCCGAGCAGGTGACGTCGACGGTGTTGACCCGCAACGACGGCCTGGGCTGCCTCGGCTCGGTCATGGGCGTGCGCGGCTGCGGCAAGCAGACGACCTACGTCTGCAACGATTCCCAGACGTGGGTGCGCGACGCCGAAGTCAGCGCCCTCGAAGGACCCTGAACCCATGCAGCTCGACATCGTCACCCCCGATCGCCGTGTCGTTGTCGGCAAAGCCGATGACGTCGTCATCCCCGCCCGCGAAGGCGAGATCGACATCCTGCCGGGGCACGCGCCCTATCTGGGCATGCTCGGCACCGGCGTGTTGCGCTTCATCGCTGAAGGCAAAGAGATGCGCCTGATGGTCTCGGGCGGCTTCGTCGAGGTCGACAACGACCGCATCGTCTTGATGTGCGAGAGCGCCGCCCTGCAGGGCGAGATCGTCGCCGACGAAGAGCGCAAGAGCCTGCACGAGCTCGAGAAGCAGCTGGCCGGCCTCGGCGCCACCGCCGACGACGACGAGAGCTACAAGGCGCTCAAGGCCGAGGTCGATCGCTCGGCCGCCAAGCTCACGCTCTTGAAGTGATCCCCTGAGCGGGATCGGCCACACGCAGGGGCCCCCCGAGGACCCGGCAGACGACGGCGTCGACGGCGTCGACGGTGCACAGGGCATCGCCGACGCCGCTGTCGTTTCGCCGATTGCCTGTGAAGACGCCCGTGTCGAGGTCGGCGCTGAGGCCGGCGTCGGTCTCGGCGATGGCTGGCTCGTCGAAGACGACGTCGTTGACGTCGCGCCGCTGGGACAAGCGATCGCGGCCAGCCGCTTGATCGGCGAGAGCCAGCTGGTCGGCCCGTTCTCGGCGACGCGGGGCTTCGGCATCGCCTGCCACAGGAGCGCCGTCGACGAAGCCCTCGGCCGTGTGCCGTGGCTGCGACCGTTCTTGGCATTGGCCCTCGACGACGAGCGGCGGCACCGGCTGCTGCGCACCTCGTTCATCGAGCGGCTGCTCGGCGGCGTCTTTGGCGACGTCAACGCCTTGTACGTGAACGTGCTGGTGGTCCCGCCCGGCGGTGCTGTGGCCCGCCACGTCGACAGCACCCTCGGGGTCGAGGGTCAGCGGGCGGTGCTGACGCCGCGGGCGGTGGCGGTGCTCTACGTCGACGTGCCGGACGGTCTGGCGGGCGGGACCTTGCGCCTCTTTCGCGGCGACGAGTCCGCGCCGTCAGCCTCGATCAAGCCGCGCGCCGGCCGCTTCGTCCTCTTCCGCGGCGCCCTGGGCCACGAGGTCACGCCGACTTCTTTTTCTTCTTCTTCGTCTTCTGCGTCGTCGTCGTCGAAGGCCCGCGTCAGCTGCGTCTGCGAGCTGTACGCCCTGCCGCGCGATCGTCTGGCGCGGATGCCGCGGGTGCGGCTGCAGAGCCGTGGTTTCGCCGACGTGCTGGCGCGCCAGCGCTCCTGACGCGCCCCGGCGCCCGTCCGGTGACGGGACGGACGTTCCCGCCACAGCCGATGTGATTCGCACCATCCCCCGCCGGCCCGGCGGCAGCCGGACGCCCGCGATCGCGTGGCACGACCATCGCAATACGCATTGGCACGACGGCGCCACCAGCGCGCCGACAGGAGCGTCCCGTGAAAGCCATCCTCATCCTCGTCGCCGTCCTCGCCGCCATCAGCTCCTGCGCCCACAAGTCCGAGGCGCTGCAGCACGCCGAAGCCACGCGCCGCGCTGAAGTCCACGAGGCCGACGCGCGCGAGGTCGAGGTCAAGCAGGCGCAGAAGCAAGAGCAGAAGCGCTTCGAGAAGAACCCTGTCGCCGTCGACGTGTCGTCGTCGGCCAGCCTCGCCGCCGAAGCCGACGCCGCCCGCGCCGCCGAAGTGACGCTTGCTCCCGAGCGCCTCGCCTTCCAGCGCGCGGCACGTGAGCGGCTCGCCGCCCTCGAAGCCGGCACCCTGAGCCTGAGCGACCGCGTGGCGACCTCGACGATGCCGAGCCAGGTGCGCGACGAAACCGGCAAGGCCGCTGCCGACCTGAAGTCGCAGATCATCGCCTTGCAGGGGCGCCTGATCACGGTGCTCGAAGAGACGCCCAACGCCAGCTGGAGCATGACCAAAGAGTCCTTCAGCGAGCAGCTCAGCAGCCTCGAAGACCAGCTCGAGCAGCTCGACGCGACGCTGTGAGAGCGCCGGGCGCCCGACGCCCACACACCGACTCAAGCAACGACGACGCCGGCCCTGGAGGCCGGCGTTTCCCTTTCGCGTTCCTTTGCCTTCGTTCGCCATTGCGGTCGCGGTTCACGGCAGCTCGACGGACTCCCAGAAGCGCGTGAGGGCCGTGAGCGATCCGACCAGGGCCTCGAAGCTGCTGGGCTTCACGAGGTAGCCCGCGACGTTGAAGCTGTAGGCGACGTCGACGTCGGTGGCGTGGTTCGACGTCGAAAAAATGACGACGGGCGTGGCCCGCAACGCCGGGTCACCGCGCAGCTCCTTCAACATCTCGAGGCCGGTCATGCGGGGCATGTTGAGGTCGAGCAGCACCACGCGTCGCTCGCGGGGCACGTCGCCGCTGCGCAACATCTCGAGGGCCTGCACGCCGTCGCAGGCGATGTGCAGCGGGTGCACGATGCCGGCGCGCTTGAAGGCCCGCTGGACGTTCTCGACTTCGATGTCGTCGTCGTCGACGAGCAGGATGTTGAGCGCTGCGGGGCTCATGGCGCGGGCCGGTTGCCGGAACGCGCACTGCCCATGTGGCCGGGCGCGCTCGCGGCGTGCGGGTGGACCGGGCGGCCCTGGCCCTGGCCCTGGCCCTGGGTGCCCGGGCCCGAGCGGCCCTGCTGGAGCGGGGCACCGGGGTGCCGGGGGATGTGGAACACGAACAGCGCGCCCTGCGGCGGGCTCTCGCAGCGGATGACGCCGCCGTGGGCGACGACGACGGCACGGGCGATGGCCAGCCCGAGCCCGAGTCCCTGGGTGCGGGCGCCGGTGCTTTCGTCGATGTTGGCGTGGAAGAACCGCTCAAAGACGTGGGGGCCGGCCGCAGCCGGAATGCCCGCCCCGCTGTCGTGCACGCGGAACTCGACCCCGGCGACGCCGGCCGGGTCCGTGGCCAACGACGCCGACAGAGCGATGGTGCCGCCGTCGGGCGTGTGCCGCAGCGCGTTCTGCAAGAGGTTGGCAAGCACCTGCAGCAGACGGTGGTGGTCGGCGTGGACCACCAGCGGGGGACCGTCAGAAAGCAGGTGGGGCTGCACGTCGGACAGCGTCGTCAGCTGCGCCGTCATCGTCGTCGTCGGGGCCGTCGGCGCGTCCTGCTTCAACGCGGGTTGGTTCGGCGCGTCCTGCTTCGGTGCGCCCTGATTCGGTGCGTTCGGTTTCGGCGGGCCCAGGGTGACCGACACCGTGATGCCGCGGCGGGTGGCGGCGTCCTGGATGAGGTCGGCGGCCTCGTGCAGCAGGCCGCCGACGTCGACGTCGACGCGGTGCAGCTGCAGGTCGCCGCCAGAGGCAGCGCTGGCGGGGCTGTCGCCGCCGCGGTCGCGCATGACGTCGACGAGGTCGTCGACCAACCAGCGCATGTGCGTGAGGCTCGAGGTCATGCGCTGCAGCACCGGCCGGTCTTCGGCGCGCAGCCCGGGTCCGAGCAGCTCACAGGCGACGAGGGCGTTGCCGAGGGGACCGCGCAGATCGTGCGACACCACCGCCATGACCTCGTCGCGCAGGCGCACCTCGCGCTCGATGCTGCGCAGCAGGCGGGCATTCTCGAGCGAGCGCGCCAGCAGCAGCGCCAGCTGGGCAAAGACGGCTTCGACGACGTCGAGCTCGCCGCCCCGGGCCTGCACCCGCACCGCGAGCCGCGCCGATCCA
>JBKJNL010000419.1:0-5387 GCA_046593615.1 Myxococcota bacterium
CAGCGAGGATTTCGGCCGACGACGCCGCACCCGCGCCGACGTCGCCATCGGTCGGCGGGGCCAGTCCATGCGGCTCAAGCCGCACGGTTTGGGCCGGGCTCGGGTGCGGACGCGGGCCCAGGAGATTGCGTCGTCGGTGCGGACGACGACGACGACGATGACGACGACGACGACGACGACGACCCAGACAAAGACGACGGCGGCGGCAGCAGGGCGAGCATGTCTTCGGCCCAGGCCCGGCGGCTCTCCTTCGACACGGTCTCTCGCAGGCGCTGCATGCGCGCGCGGCGCTCGGGCTCGGCCATCTCGACCGCGCGCAAGAGCGTGCGCGCGGTGCCTTCGATGTCGTAGGGGTTCACCTGCAGCGCGTCGCGCAGGGCGTCGGCCGCGCCGGCGAATTCCGAGAGCACGAGCACGCCGTCGCCGTCGATGCGGGCGGCGACGAATTCTTTGGCGACGAGGTTCATGCCGTCGAGCAGCGGGCTGACGACCATGACGTCGGCGGCGCGGTAGACCGACAACAGCTCGTTCTGGCCGTAGCCGTAGGTGAGCAAGCGGATCGGCACCGCGCCCGACAACGTCGAGTGCTTGCCGTTCACGCGGCCGACGATCTGCTGCACCTGCCGCTTGAGCTCGGCGTAGGCCTCGACGTTCTCGCGGCTCGGCACGGCGATTTGCACGAGGGTGACCTTGCCGCGCAGCTCGGGCTTCATCTCCAGCAGCTTCTCCATGGCCATCAGCCGACGCGGGATGCCCTTGGTGTAGTCGAGTCGATCGACGCCGAGCAGCACCTTGAGGTCGGGGTTGCCGGCCCGCAGACCGACGAGCTCGGCCGCCACGCTGTCGTCGCCTTTTACGGCGAAGTCGTTGGCGTCGACGCCGAGGGGGATGGCCCGGGCCTCGATGCGGCGTCCTTCGAAGTGGCAGCCATTTTCGTCGACGCGGGCCAGGGGCACCAGCGACTTCACACACTCGAGGAAGCGATCGCGAAAGCGCAGCGTGTGGAAGCCGACGACGTCAGCGCCGAGGAGCCCTTCGAGGATTTCCTTGCGATCGGGCAGGACCGAAAAGATCTCCAGCGGCGGAAACGGGATGTGCAGGAAGAACGCGATGCGGCCCTTCTTGCGACGCTGCCGCAACATGCCGGGCACCAGGAACAGGTGGAAGTCGTGCACCCAGATGAGGTCGTCTTCGGCGGCGGCGTGGTGCGCGACCTCGGCGAAGCGCTCGTTGACCGCGCGGTACGTGTCGAACTCGTGGTCGCCGAGTGGCATGCGATCGATGCGGTTGTGAAACACCGGCCAGAGCACGGCGTTGCTGCAGCCCTCGTAATAGCGCTCGAGGTCTTTCTTGGTGAGGCGCACAGGCACGAGGCCGCGCTTGGCGCACTCGTGCTCGACGACGGCGACGTCGCGGGGCGCGAGGCGCGTCAGGTCGCCGGGCCAGCCGATCCATTTGCGACGTTCCTGCGGCCAGCAGACCTTGAGCGCGGTGGCCACGCCGCCGACCGAGTCCTTGACCTTCAAGACGCCGGCGTCATCGACGCCAACGCTGAGCGGCAAGCGGTTCGACACCAGGATCAGGCGCGGCCCGCCGGTGCCGGTGCCGGTGCCGGTGCCGGTGCCGGTGCCGGTGCTGCTGCTGCTGGTCGCCGGGGCTCCCGTTGAGGTGGGTGGCTCATTGTCTCCGAGCATGACGTCGCTCCTCGATCCGGCTCCCGGCGTGCGGGTCGTCTGGGCAGTGGGCTACCCACCTGCCACCACAATGGCGACCGCGAAACCACACAGGATCAGCGGCCTGAATCGGTGTCCGTGGCTCAACGCGCGTGTCGCAACCAGCTCGCCAGGACACCGCCCATGGTGCGGCGTTGATCGACGTCGAGTGCACGTCCCAGGAACAGCCCCGCGGCCTCTTCAGCCTGGGCCAGCAGCATCGACGAGCCGTCGACGAAGAGGGCTCTGCGGAAGAGCGCGGCGTCGCGCGTGGCCCGGGCCCGCGCGCCGTAGCGCAGCTCATGCACCGCACCGCCCGGCTTCAGCGCGCGGTCGAGCCAGCCGCCGACGTCGTCGAGGTCGGTGGCGGCGCAGACGACGACCTCGGCCCGGGGACCGCTGCCCACGGCGTCGGCGACGGTGGCGTCGAGCCCCACCGTGGCCGCCAGCGTGACGAGCGACGCCGCGGCCGGACGGTGCCGGGCGTGGACGACGACCTCTCTGGCGCCGGCTTCGGCGGCGGCGACGACGACGGCGCGGGCGGCGCCGCCGGCTCCGACGACGGCGACGGCGCGCCCCTCGACCAGCAGGCCGCCCCTGCGCCAGGCGGTGAGCAGGCCGTGCACGTCGGTGTTGGCGGCCACGGTGGCCTTGCCGTCGTCGCCGTAGACGACGGTGTTGCAGGCGCCGGTCAAGCGCGCCCGCTCATCGAGCACGGCGGCGTAGCGGCGGGCCACGGCCACCTTGTGCGGGGCGGTGACGTTGACGCCGCGGCACACCGCTTCGGCGGCGGCGCAGGCGCGGTCGACGTCGTCGTCGGGGTGCAGCAGGTAGGTGCCCGGGCCAAAGACGGCGTCGTGCAGGATCGGCGAGGGGCTCGCGGCGATGCGCTGGTCGCCGAGCAGCCACAAGATCGTGCGGGTCGCGCTGGTCGTGCGGGTCGCCATGCGTCAGCCGAGGGCCGCTTTGGCCGCGTCGATGTCGGATTTGATCTGGGCCACGAGCGCGTCGACGCCGCTGAAGCGCTGCTCGTCGCGCAGACGAGCGACGACATCGAGTCGGAGCCGCCGGCCGTAGAGGTCTTCATCGATGCCGAACAGGTGGGCCTCGATGCGCACGCCCTGCCCCTGAAAGGTCGGCCGCAACCCGACGTTGGTGACCGAGCCGACGATGCGTCCGTCGTCGAGGACGGCCTGGGTCGCGTAGACGCCGACCTTGGGCAAGAGTTCGCGGCCGCACTCGACGTTGGCGGTGGGGATGCCGATGGTGCGCCCGCGGCCGTCGCCCCGCACGACCTCGCCCTCGAGGAAGTAGGGGTGGCCCAGCAGCAGCGAGGCGGCCGCGACGTGGCCGAGCATCACCAGCTCACGCACCTTGCTCGAGCTGCACACGAGATCGCCTTCACGCACCGCCGGCACGCTGACGGCGTCGTCGCCAAACGCCGCGCGCAGGTCGTCGATGGTGCCCATCGCCTTTACGCCGAAGCGGAAGCCGTCGCCGACGACGACGCCGGTCACGCCCAGGCGCTCGCGCAGCACGTCGTCGATGAACTGCTGCGGCGTCAACGCCGCCAGGGCCTGATCGAAGGGGACGACGAACATGGCGTCGACGCCGAGGGCCGACAGGCCCCGCTCTTTTTCGTCGGGACGCAAGATGAGCGGCGGCGCCAGGTGGGGCGCGAGGACGCGCACCGGGTGCGGCTCAAAGGTGACGACGCCGACGGGGTGCGCTCGTTGTGGGTGCTGTGCTTGCTGCGCTTGCTGCGCTTGCTGGGCCAGCTGTCGGGCCCGGCTGAACAGGGCCTGGTGACCGCGGTGCAGGCCGTCGAAGTTGCCGATGGCCACGACGGCGCCGCGCAGCGCGTCGGGGGCTTTGGTCGAGGCCGAAAAGACCTTCACGTGAAGACCTGCATGCCCACCGGTTAGGGCCGTCGCCGTCGACGTGCAAGCTCGTGTGACGTCGTCTGCGTCGCGTGACGTCTTGCGACGTGTTGTCGGGTCTCGTGCAGTTGTGTGCGGGCCGACGCAGCGGCGCCGAGACAGCGAAGGAACCCGTGGAGTGTCACCTGCTGGAGAGGTACGGTGCCCCTCGATGTCAGAGGGCTTCGGCGACTACGAGCTGCTCCGCCCCCTCGCCCGAGGCGGGATGGCCGAGCTGTTCTACGCCCGCCACCGCGCCCGCGGCTTCGACGTCGTCGTCAAACGCCTGCTGCCCGACATGGAAGCCCGCCAGGACGTCGTCGACCTGTTCTTGACCGAAGCCGACGTCGGCCAGCTGCTGCGCCACGACAACGTCGTCCGCGTCCTCGACGGCGGCGAGGTCGACGGCCACTACTTCCTCGTCATGGAGTACGTCGACGGCCTCGACGCCGACCATCTCTTGCAAGACGCGTGGCGCGAAAAAGTCCCGATCCCCGCGCCGATTACGCTGCGCATCGGCATCGACGCCCTGCGAGGCCTGCACTTCGCCCACGAGCTGAAGAGCCCGCAGGGCACGCGCTTCGGCCTCGTCCACCGCGACGTCAGCCCCGACAACCTGTTCGTGACGACGAGCGGCGTCACCAAGGTCGCTGACTTCGGCATCGCCAAGCTGGCGACCCTCGAGGGGGCGACCACTGTCGGTCTGCTCAAGGGCAAGCTGACCTACATGGCTCCCGAGCAGGTGCAGGGGCTGCCCCTCGACGGCCGCGCCGACGGCTACGCCCTGTCGCTCGTCATCTACGAGATGTTGTCGTCGGTGCGGGCCTACGCGCCGCGCGAAGGCGAGAGCGAGGTCGACCACCTGATGCGCGTGCGGCGTGGCGCCCTGCGCTCGCTGTCGTCGCTCGAGCCCGACCTGCCGCGCAAGGTCACAAAGACCATCGACAAGATGCTGCGTGCCTGGCGCTTCTGGCGTTTCGTCTCGTGCGGCGCCTACGCCGACGCCCTGGAGCGCGCCGCCGGCGACGCCCACCTCTTGGCCAGCCACGCCGAGGTCGGCCAGCACGTCGCCGACGTCAGGGCCCGCAAAGCGCAGGTCGAGCAGGCCCGTCACGGCACCCCCACCGGCGGCACCCCCACCGGCGGGGCCCCCATCGGCGGCGCACGCATCGGCGGGGCCCGCTCGACGCCGCCCCCGACGCCCCAGGATTCGTTGTCCGGCCTCCTGCTGCCAACCCCGGGTTCCGCGGGATTCCCGCCCCCGGGCCGCTCCGGTCGCGGCGGCGAAGAGTAGAGTCCGAACGTCATGTCACGCCCCCTCTCCGGCCACCTCGACGACGTCGACCTCGACGAAGTGCTGCGCGTCATCGCCTTGTCGCGTCGTTCGGGCCTGCTCGACGTCGACGGCGCCGACGGCGAGCGCGCCGAGCTGCACTTCGTCGCCGGCCGTCTGGTGCGGGCCCGCTTGCACGACAACGCCGAGACCGTGGCCCAGCTGCTGGTGCGCCTCGGCATCTTGCACGAGGCCGACCTCACGGCTCACGCGCTCACCGGAGCCCCCACGAGCGAGACCCTCGAAGACCTCATCGCACGCGTCGAGGCCAGCCGCAGCGAAGGCCACCTGCTGGTGCGCGTCGACGACGTGTTGTGCGAGCAGCTCGGCGACGTCGTCGCCCGCGTGCTGCTGTTGCGCCAGGGCTCGTTTTCGTTTCGCGTCACCCACGACGACAAAGCGCCGTTGCGCTTTCCCGGCGAC
>JBKJNL010000528.1:0-2927 GCA_046593615.1 Myxococcota bacterium
GGCGCCCGCCGGTCGTGAGCGAGGGCGACGACGATGATGCGGTCGGCCTCTTCAAAGACGATGAGCCGGTACGGCCAGGGCTTGCCGACCTCGCTGAATTTTGCGTCGCTCACCTTCGAGCTCCTCAGACGCTTCAATCGTCGACGAGGAAGCGACGCCAGAGCCCGGTCGATCGCCACCACGAAGCGCGCGCCGACACCCTCTTGCTTTGCCTCGTACCAGGCGACTGCTTCAAAGATCTCGGCCTTTGCGTGCTCGTCGAGCGCGACGGTCTTCACCAGCCGAACCGAGTCCGAATCTCGGCGATCGCCTCTGCGGCCGGCGTGAGCCTCGCGGTGCCGTTCTTGATCCTCTGGATCCGGCGGGCAATCTCGTCGTCCCAGGCAGGGTGAAGCGCGAAGTCGTCGTCGTCGTCGTCGTCGTCATCGACGTCGCTGAGAGAGTCCTGCAACGACAACACAAGCTCACGGCGCTCCGTTTCGGGGAGCTTCATCGCTTCCTCGCGCAAGTGTTCGAGCAGCTCTGCCGTGGTCATCGGTGGATTCTAGCCGTCACCGGCTTCGATCTCCACCTCATCAACGACGACGACTTTCACGCGCCGCCTTCTTCAGCGCTCCCGCGGCTTCAGTGCAGCAGCGGCTTGATGGCGGTGAAGTACGCGAGCACCCACGGCGCGACGAAGAAGACGGCGTCGACGCGGTCGAGCATGCCGCCGTGGCCGGGGATGAGGTTGCCGCTGTCTTTCACGTCCCAGGCGCGCTTCCACAGGCTCTCGGCGAGGTCGCCGATGGGCCCGAGGAACGCCAACGGCACGCTCAAGATCAGGATGTCGAGGGTGGTCAGCGGCGCGAACACCGCGGGGGCCACCGCGCGCACGCCGAGCAGCACCAGCGGCGCGCCGACGGCGCCGCCGATGAAACCTTCCCAGGTCTTTTTGGGCGAGATGGCGCCGGCCATCTTGTGCTTCCCGAGGAAGCGGCCGGCGAAGTAGGCGCAGGTGTCGTTGGACCAGGTGGCGATCATGGCCACGAGCAAGAACGCGCCGCCGGCCGCCGGCAACATCGACGGCGGCAGACAGCCCACCTGCTCAGCGCTCTCGCAGGCGTCGCCGAGGTGGCGCAGGCGCACGATGCTGATGAAGCCCGGCGCGATCCAGACGATGCCGAACACCAGGCCGGCCAGGGTGCGAAAGGCGACGAGCAGGTCGGTGCCCGGGCGCAGCACGAACAGCGCGGCGAGGACGATAAAGGCCATCTGGATCGCCAGCAGCGCCAGCACCGGGCTGTCGACGACGATGCCGATGACGGTGACGGTGACGCCGGTGACCAGCAGCAGCGCGCGGGCCAGGGCATCGCCTTTGGCGACGACGGCGCCGTACTCGAAGAAGCCGGCCCCCGACGCCAACACCGCGAGGCCCATCAGCCACCAGCCGCCGAAGTAGAAGCAGGCGATGACGAGGGGCAGCAGGATGGCCGCAGAAACCAACCGCAAGACCAGGTTGCTCATGGCTGCTCCGGCTTTTCCGTCGAGGGCTTCGAGGTCTTCAGTTGCGCCGACGTCTTGCCGAAGCGGCGCTCGCGCTTGTGGAAAGCGGCGATGGCCTCGTCGAGCTGGACCCGGGTGAAGTCCGGCCAGGGGACGTCGGCGAAGAACAGCTCGGCGTAGGCCAGCTGCCACAACAGGAAATTGCTGACGCGCATCTCACCGCTGGTGCGAATGACGAGGTCGGGGTCGGGCATGCCCGCGGTCTCGAGCCGGGCCTCGAACGCTTTGCCGTCGATGGCGTCGATGGCCAGCTTGCCGCTCTTGACGTCGGTGGCGACCTTCTTGACGGCGCCGAGCATCTCATCGCGTGAGCCGTACGAGAGGGCGAGCGTCAGGGTCATGCCGGTCAACGACGACGTCGCCGCCTTTGTGGCCTCGAGGCCGGTGCGCACCAGAAACGGCAAGCGGGCGATGTCGCCGATGGTGGCCAGCTTGACGCCGTTCTTTTGCAGCGTCGGCAGCTCCGTCGTCAGGTAGCTGCGCAGCAGGTCCATCAGGCCGTCGACCTCGTCGTCGGGGCGGGACCAGTTCTCGGTCGAGAACGAGTAGAGCGTCAGGAATTTCACGCCGCGCTCGCGGCAGGCGGTGGTGATCTCGCGGACGGTGACCGCCCCCTGCTTGTGACCCTCGAGGCGTGACAAGCCGCGCTCTTCGGCCCAGCGCCCGTTGCCGTCCATGATGATGGCGATGTGGGTGGGGACAGCGGGCACGGGTTCGTGGGTTCGCGCAACCGTCTGACGCCGTCAAGAAATCGCCTGGAATCGTTCGTCGACGGTCCGGCCAGCGGGGCCGCGGGTCTGGCTGCGGCGCCGGTTTCAGGGGAGCCGCGCTACGTCACCTCGGGCGGAACCGGGCCTGCTATTGGCGGGCCATGCGGGTGTTTCTCATCCACGGCATGGGCCGCACGTCGGCGTCGATGGCGCTGCTCGGCCGCCGCCTGCGGGCCGCCGGGCACACCACGAGCTCGTTTGGCTACCTCGTGTCGCGGCAGGATTTCGACGTCATCGTCGACCGCTGGGTGGAGCACATCGATCGGCGCCTTGCCGAGAAGCCCGACGTCGACAGCGGCGGCGCGCAAAGAAGATCAGCAGGCCCCGCGGGCGACGCCGGCGTTGCCGCCGAGAAAGGCGGGGACCTGCCCAGCTCAAAGGCGAACGGCTTCGCCATCGTGGGCCACTCGCTGGGCAACCTCATCACCCGCAAGGCGCTGCCGCGGCTGCCGCACCTTGAGCGCTTCGTCATGCTCGCGCCGCCGAACCAACCGCCGGCGTTGGCGAGGTCGCTCGAGAGAAACGCGGTGTTCCGGGCCCTGACGCAAGACGCCGGCCGCAAGCTGCTCGACGTCGACGGCTTCTATGGCTCGCTGCCGCTGCCGACGATGC
>JBKJNL010000559.1:0-3660 GCA_046593615.1 Myxococcota bacterium
CCGCTGCTGCTCGAAGGACCGGCGCGGCTGCCCGGCAGCGGCGATCCCTTCGCCCACCGGCCCACGCGGGCCCTGCTGTTCCAGCGCAACGTCGAGCTGCTCGCCGCCGAAGGCGAAGACGACGTCGGCGCCGTCGTGGCCGCCTGCCTCGTCGAAGGCCTCGGCACCTTCCTGGCCCTCGAGGTCGACGACGACGGGCCGGTGAACCTCGCTACCCTCGCAGGCGACGACGACGACGAAGAAGACATCGATGAAGACATCGACGAAGCCGGCGATGACCTCGACGACGAAGACGACGACCTCGACGACGACGACGACGACCTCGACGACGACGACCAAAAGGGCGACGACGACGACGGCGACGGCGACGACGGCAAACCCTCGTGAGGCCGGTTCTTGGCATTGCCGCGGGCGCGGGCCTAGCTTCGAGGCGTGGCTGACGTTGCACCCGGGGAAAAGGCTCCCGCATTTGAAGCGATGACGACGGAGGGCAAGCTGGTCCGCCTCGGCGACTTCGCGGGTCGCAGCCTGGTGCTCTACTTTTTTCCAAAGGCGTTCACGCCGGGCTGCACCAAAGAGGCTCGACGCTTTCGCGATCGCCACGAAGAGATCGAGGCCCTCGGCGCCGTCCTGCTCGGCGTCTCGGTCGACGACATCGGCGTGCAGTGCGACTTCGCCCGCGAGAACCACCTGAGCTTCGCCCTCGTCGCCGACCGCGACGAGAGCCTGTCAAAGGCCTTTGGCGTCACGCGCGGCTTCTTGCCCTTCAACAAGCGCGTCACGTTTGTGATCGACGGCGCAGGCATCGTGGTGGCCCGCTTCCACCACGAGGTGCAGGTCAACAAGCATGTCGACGACGTCATCGCATTCTTGAAGTCCGCGCCGCGCTGAGGCTGCGACCCGCTACTTGACGCAGGCGTCGTGGCAGGCCTCGAGATCGGTGGTGAACTGGCGCATCGACGCCGTCGTTCCCCTGCCCCAGGTGCCCACCCGACGCTCGAGATCGTCGACACAGGTGAGCTTGCAGCTCTTGCCGAGGGACTCGACTTTTTCGGTCGGGCGCAGGTCGCCCCAGGCGCGCCTGGCGACGACCTTGCTCTTGTCGATCGGCTTGTCGAGCGGCTTGTTTGGCGTCGTCGGCTTTTTCGGATCGGTCGCCTTTTGGCCCGCGTTCGTCGGGTTCGTCGGGTTCGCGATCGACGGTGTGGGCGGTGTTGGCGTCGTGGGCACCGTCGTCGCCAGCGCGTCGGGCACCGGCACCGCGACTTGCGGCCCGGCCTGCTGCGCGACCTGCGGCGCGTCTGGCGGCGCGACCTGCGGCGCGACGGTCACCGTGTGATCGGAGCTGTCCCACGCGAGGACGATGACGGCGACGCAGACCAGCAACGCGGCGGCGGCGAGCAGCCACTGCGTGGGGCGGTTGCCGGTGCGCAGATCGCGGACGAGGGCGCCGGTGTGCTCGGTGTGCGCGGTCGGCGTCACCAGCCGCGCCGCCGACGACGACGACGACGACAACGATGACGACGACGACGATGGCGACGGCGACGACGACGACGCGGGGTGGGGGGCCGACGGGTCGCCTTCGGGCTGGCTGGTGCGGGCGAACGAGCGCGTCGGCTCTTTCACCGGCGCCGACGGCACGGTGGCCCGCAGGTGCGAGGCAGAGGTGACGCCGGCGAGCAGCTCGCGGTGGCTGCGGATGTCGGGGGAAAACAGCTGCTGCATCATGCCGCGCAGCTTGGGACCGTCGGCGAACAGGCTCTGTTGCTGGCGCCACTGCATGAGCTGCTCGCGCAGGATCACGCAGGTGGCCGGGCGGCTGGCGCAGTCGGGGGCCAGCGCAGCGTCGAGGATCTTGCGCAGGCCGGCTTCGATGGTGTTGAAGCGGCGCGGCCGAAAGGTGCCCGTGCTGGCGATGCTCCAGATCTCGTAGGGCGTCTTGCCGGCGTAGTAGCGCTCGCCGGTGCAGAGCTCGGTGAGCATGACCGCGGTGGCGAACAGATCGGCGCGGCCGTCGAGCTTCTCGCCGCGGATCTGCTCGGGCGCCATGTAGGCGAGCTTGCCCATGACGACGTTGGGCGACGTCTGCTCCATCTTGACGGTCGACGCCGCGAGGCCAAAATCAATCAGCTTCACCTCGCCTTCGAAGCTCAACATCACGTTCTGCGGGCTGATGTCGCGGTGCACGAGGTGCAGCGGGTTGCCCATGACGTCGACGAAGCGGTGGGCGTAGTCGAGGGCTTCGAGGACCTCGCTGACGATGTGGATCGCCATGGCCGGATCAAAGGACCGGCCCGGCAGGGCGGCGACCTCGCTGTCGGGGGCCGCGGATCCGGTGAGGGTGACGTCGGCAAGGGTGCGCAGGTCTTTGCCGGCGATCAGCTCCATGGCCAGGTAGTAGCGCTCGCCGACCATGCCGACGTCGAACACGTGGCAGACGTTCTTGTGGCCGAGCTGCACGACGACGCGGGCCTCGTCGATGAAGCGGGCGACGTACTCGCGGTCGTCGGTGAGGTGGGGGCGCAGCGTCTTGACCACGCAGTGCTTCTCAAAGCCGGCCACGGCGCCGCTGCGGGCCAGGAAGACCTCGCCCATGCCGCCCTTGGCCAGGCTCGCCAGCAGGAGGTAGGGACCAAACGGCCGTGGCAGGGGCTCTTTTTGCGCGGCTTCGACCTCGGTGATCCGGTCGAGCTTCTCGAGCAGTGCCTGTGCCTCGGTCGCCATCGCGGTCGAGAGTCTGGCACATTCCGGCTGCTTGCCAACGTTGCCATTTCGCCGCGCGCCGCCGAGCGGCGCACTCTGCAAAAACCAACCACGGCCCCCCAGCGGTGCCGTGAGCTCCGACGACGAAGGTCCTCCGTTGCCGTCCCCGTCTCCGCACCCCCTCGATTGGACTCGTCCCCGGCCCTCGCGCTCCCTCGTTGGCGGCGCGCTGCTCGCGCTCGTTTTGCTGGCCGTCGGCGCGCGGGCCGGCGAGGTCGCCGTGCTCCCCGTCGACGCACCCGGCTTGTTGCCAGGCGTGCGCGAGTCCCTCGACGTGCAGCTGCACGCCGCGGTGGCCGGCGCCGGCGTCACCGTCCAGGACTCCGGCAAGACCGAGCGCTTCGTCAAAGACGCCGTCGACGCCGGCCTCAGCTGCTCGCTCACCGAAGACGACTGCGCCCTCAAGGTCGCCATCGCCGCCGGCGTCGACGCCGCGATCGTCGTGCGGGCCTTGACCATCGACGAGCGCCTGGTGGTCGAGCTGCGCAAGATCTCCGTCGACGGCAGCGCCGCCGTCGGCGTCGCCGGCGTCGTCGACGCCCCCCACGAACAAGCCCTGGCCCGCCTGGCCCGCCGCCTCACCGCCGCTGCGCCGGGGGACGTCGCGGAGCCGCCCACACCCCTGCCCGTGGTGTTCAACATCGATCCCAGAGACGTGCTCGTCAGCGTCGACGGCAAGGTCATCGACGACGCCCAGGTGGCCCGCGGCGTGTTGTGGCTCGAGCCCGGTCCGCACCTCGTGCAGATCAGCCGCGCCGGCTACGACGCCCGCACCGTCGCCGTCGATGTCGCCGCCGACCGCCTGCCCCCGCCGGTGACCGTGGCCCTCGAAAAAGCGTTCCCCCTGCTGCTCGGCGTCGGCATCGGCATCGGCGTCGGCGGCGCCCTGCTCGCGGT
>JBKJNL010000683.1:0-3625 GCA_046593615.1 Myxococcota bacterium
CTTCATCTCGGCGTAGCGCTGCTCGACCTGCGACGCGGCGGCCACCAGGGCGTCGTTGTCGACGTCGGGGAATTTCACGTCGTGCAGGGCGTCGTCGAACACCGCCAGCAGGTCGCGCAGCGCGGCGCTGATGGGGTCTTCGCGCACGCCTGTGGGCAGCTGGGTCGTCGTCTGGGTCGGGGGCGTGGAGTCGGCAGCGGCGCTCATCGGGGTCTCCTTCGAGAAACGGACAGAACGGACAGGAACGGGGCGGGGGAAGCTGTGGGACGCGGAATTCAAGCCCTGTCGGCAGAGACTGAACCCTTGTTCAGTATGCCCTAAAGGCCGCCGACGAAGCAAGCGCGTTGGCTCGTCTCGGCCCGGCTCCTCGCCGAGGGGTTGTGGCGCCGCGGTCCAGACGCGAGAGCCAGCGCATGAAGAAGAAGGTCTTGATCGCTTTGGCGGCGGTGCTGGTGCTGGTCATCGGCGTCGTCGTGGTCGCCGTGGTGTCGCTCGACCCGCAGTCGCTCATCGCCGCCAAGAAGGACGCGCTGCTCAAAGACGTCTCGGCAAAGATCGGGCGCGAGCTCACGAGCGGCGCGGTCACGACCCGCGTCGGCACCTCGCTGGGCGCCACCATCCAGGGCATCTCGCTGGCGGGTCCGCTTCTTCCGGCCGGCGACGGCGGCGCCGCCGGCAAGCCCGGTCCGGCCCAGCTGCAGATTCAACAGATCGACGTCGAGCTCTCGCTGCTGCGGGCCCTCGTCAGCTTCGGCCGCGACCTCTACGTCGAGCGCTTCACCGTCGACGGCCTCGTCGTTCGCGCGGCCCGCGACGAAGCCGGCGTCTGGGACTTTCAGGACATCCTCGACAAGCTTGACGAGGGCAAAGACCCGAACGCCCCCGCGGAAAAGACCGACCTCTCGGCGCTGCAGGGCCTGCGCATCGCCAACGTGACCATCAGAAACGGCCGCATCGAGCTCAACGACGCCGTGCTCGGCCGGCCGCTGGCCGTCTCCAGCCTCGACGTCGCGGTCTCCGACGTCGTGCTCGGTGACCCGCTGGCGGTGTCGATCAAGGCCGACCTCGAAGACGCCGGCAAGAAGAGCCCCATCGACGTCAACGTCAAGCTGGCGCAGCTGCCGAAAGACCTGAACTTCGACCCGCTGCCCGACCTCGAGGTGAAGACGAAGCTCACCGACATCGACCTCGAGCCCTGGGGCGGCCTCGCCCCCGCCGATGCGCCGGCGCCGGTGCGCGGCACGCTGCGCGCCGACCTGCAGACGAAATTCACGAAGAACACCGACGTCATCGACGTCGCCGGCACCGTCATGACCCGCGGTCTCGTGCTGCGCGACGCCATCGGCGCCGTCGCCGACAAGGCCGCCCGCGCGGCCGCGCCGCGGGGCACGCCCCTCGACCTCGACGTCGACCTGGGCCTGCACATCGACCCCGAAGAGACGCGCCTCGAGAAGCTCTCGGTCAAGGGCTCGGGCGTCGACGTCGGCGGCACCTTGAGCATCAAGGGCTCGGGCCTGGCCGGCCTGCAAAAGGCCGACGTCAAAGCCAACGTCGCCGACCTCGCCAAGCTGCTCGGCGCCCTGCCGCCGTCGCTGCGCGGCCTGCCCCCCGAGGTGAAGATCGACGGACCGCTGACGGCGGCGCTGACCAAGAACGGCGAGGCCATCACCGGCGACGTCGTCCTCGACGGCGCCCACGTCGTCTACCTGTCAAAGGACGAAAAGACCGGCGTCGATGAAGCCGTGTTCGACAAAGCCGTCGGCAAAGCGTTCAACGTCAAGCTGGTCGGCAAGACCGACGGCAAGGTGCTGACCGTCGACGACTTCACCCTGCTCGTCGACACGTTCAAGCTGGCGGGCAAGCTGGTGCTGCCCGTCGACGACAACGCCGCGCTGACCGCCGACGTGCATTCCGGCGCCGTCGGGCTGGCGTCGCTGCAGGGGCTCATCCCGCCGTTTGCGGCAGCGATCGGCAAAGGTCAGAAGGTCGACGGCACGCTGTCGATCGACGTCAACGCCAGCTCGGTCGGGGGCGGGGCCGCCGGAGGCAAGCAGGAGGCCGTCATCGTCGTCGGCTTCAAGGGCCTCGACGTCAACCTGGCCTCGACCACCGTCAAGGGCAACGGCGGCGTCGACGTCAAAGCCAGCCCCGGTTCCGGAGGGGCAGCCGGCAAAGACGTCACCATCATCGCCAAAGCCGACCTCGACGGCCTGTCGATCGTCCAGAGCAGCGACGGCGAGACCACGCTCAACAAGCCGGCCGGGCTGCCGCTGCGCTTCGACGTCGACGTCAAGAAGGGTGAGACCGACGCCGTCATCAACAGCGCGAAGCTCGTGATCGGCAAGAGCGCCATCAACGGCAAGGGCACGATCAAGAACATGGGCCAGAAGGGCGAAGCCATGGCCCTCGACTTCGGCGCCGTCGACGTCGCCTTTGACGACCTGCGCCAGACGTTGCCCGGGGCCTCGAAGCTGCCCGCGGGCGGCCGCTTGAAGGGGTCGCTTTCGCTCAAGGGCGGCCTCTCGGCGGCGGCCCTCGGGCTCGACGCCAAGAACGTCGACGTCACCTTTGGTGGCAGCGCGGTGAAGGGCACGGTCTCGGTCGACAACTTCACGGACCCCGTGGTCGACATCGATTTGACGACGCTGGTGCTGGTGTTCGACGACCTGCGCCCCATCAGCGCCTCGACCGCCGACCTCCCCAGAGGCGGCCGCTTCGAGGGCACGCTGAAGATGAAGGGCAACACCGCCAAGATGGCCTCGGTCACCGTCGACGCCAAGATCAACAAGCTCATCGCCGGCAAGAGCGACCTCAAGGGCGCGATCAAGATCACCGACCTCGACAAGCCGAAGTTCGTGCTCGGCACGCAGTCCGACTTCCTCGACGTTGACGGCCTGCAGGCGGCGTTCGGCGGCAGCGACGACGAGCCCGCCGCGAAGGGGCCAAAGCAGTCACCGAAGCAGGGGCGCGAGAACAAGCACGGCCTGTCGAAAGAGACGCGCGAGATGCTCGCCGGCGTCAGCGGCAAGGCGACGCTGCAGGCCAAGAAGGCCCTCGTGAAAGACATGACGATGACCAACTTCACCGGCGTGCTGGTCATGACCCGCGGCGTGGCGAAGTTCGAGAAGCTCGACTTCGGCTTCTACGGCGGCACGGTGACGGCGACGGGCACCAGCCTCGACCTGCCCGCCGAGCACACGAAGTACGACCTGAAGTTCGACGCCAAGAACGTCGACTTCGGCGCGTTCCTCGCCGACCAGACCAAGCTCGGCAAGCTCTTCAAGGGCACGGTGTCGCCGAGCGTGGCCATCAAGGGCCGCGGCATCGCCCCCGGCGACTTCGCCATCACCGCCGACGGCCCCGCCGAGATGAAGTTCCGCGAGCTGACCATCGGCTCCATCGACCTGCTGGGCCCCATCAACGACGCGCTGGCCGCGACGGGCAAGACCAGCAAGGCGACGACAAAGGCCGAAAAAGGCCTGCAGCTGATCGACTTCACGGCGCTGACCCGGCTCGTCGGTGGCCAGCTCAAACTCGAGAAGCCGATCGACGCCGACACGCCCTTCGGCAAGATGAAGATCGAGGGCAGCAGCGGCCTCGACTCGAGCCTCAACTTCAAGGCCCT
>JBKJNL010000757.1:0-3530 GCA_046593615.1 Myxococcota bacterium
CTCAAAGAACGGGATTTCGAGACTGACGCGCTCACCCTCTTGCACGAGCGAGGTGTGGGCGTCTTTCAGCTGAAAGCTCTTGAACGGCAGGTTCTTGAGGTCTTTGGCCAGGCCGGAGAGGCGCTTGTCGACGTCGACGGCGCCGCTGCCGTCTCCTTTGATGCCTTCGATGACCCGCAGCTCAACGACGTAGCGCTCGGTGGGCGGCGCCGCGACAGCCGGGACGGCCGCGAGAGCGCCAAAAAAGATGGGCGTGGCCAGGAGGCCAATCAACAGCAGACGCCGGGACATCATGTGCCCTGCTCCTTGTCCGTCTCGTCGTCCAGCTCGGCGACCCAGATGACAGTGATATTCGACTCAGCGGTCGAGAAAACCATGGTGGTGCCGGTGGCGTCGATGGCTTCGACGTCGGCGGAGTTGTCGCCGATGACGGCCAGCTCGGTGTTGGGCACGGCGCGGTTGTCGGCCATGACGATGGGCTCGCCGGCGTCGACAAACGCCTGTTGCAGGGCCGCAAACGCGTTCGCCGCCAGCGCGGGGTCGGGCAACGACGGCGACGGTGTCGTGCCTTTACCGATGATGACAAAGGCAAAGAGCGCCGCGGTCGCCCCGAGCAGCGGTGCTGCTCCGCCGAACGCGCTGCCCATGAGCCCACGCAGGCGTTCGAGGAGCGACGGACCCGTCGTAGATGACGTCATCGACGACGTCATCGATGACGTCGTCACAGACCTGGTCTGTTGTTGGGACTGCTGCAACTGCACCGCGCCGATGGCCTGCAAGGCGGCAGCGCCAGCGCGCTCGGCCAGGCGCATGAACTGCGGGCTGTCGGCGGCTGCGCGGAGGGCCTCGCCGACGTGCAGCGCATGGCAGGACTGCAGCGACAGCTCGGCAAAGATGCCGTCGTCGGCGCCGCACAGGCCGGCCAGCTCGTTCACTTCGGCGGCGCCGAGCTCGCCGTCGACGGCGGCGGCGCTCAAGGCCCAGCCGCGCTCGGTGCGCTCGACCTTGGCCAGCACGTGGTCGGGCAGCGACTGCAGGGAGCCGGCGAACGAGGGCGCTGCGTCGACGGAGACGGCGGCGCGGGCGACGTCGGCGGCGGCCACGAACGAGGCCACGGCGTCGGCCAGGTCGGCCTGCATCGGCGATGGGGTGTCGAGCAGCTGTTCGAGGCGCCGTTGCTGCGCGGGCGTGGCGGCGCCGTCGCGGCACAGCTGGGCCAGCGTTTCGGCGGCTTCGACGTCGGCGGGCAGAGCCTGGGGGTCGAGCTCGGCCATGACGCGGGCGGCGATGAGGGCCCCGATGTTTCCGTCGGCTTCTTCGTCAACGAGAGCGCCACGGAGGTGGACGGTGCCGGCGATCTGTTCAGCGAGGTCGTCGAGGGCGTCTTGCAGGTCGGGGCGCTGCGAGAGGGTCTCGAGCAGGTCGGCTTCTTCGCGGGCCGACAGCTCGCCGTCGAGGAACGCGCTCAACAGCGCCAGCTCATCGCTGGAACCGGGACCGTCGGGGTGTGAGCGCTTGCCGGACATGCCCGTGTGCCTCCTCAGCTCGCCTTGGTGGTCGGCGGCGTCGTCTTGCTGCGACGCCCAGGGGCCCGCGCTTCTTCACCGCCATCGTCAGTGCCGGCCGACGGATCCTCGGATCGGGAAACTCTGCCTTCTTCCGCGGGTTTACCGTCGAGACCCATGCCCTCTTCGATGCCCAGGATGGGACGCAGGACACGCTGCAGATTCTTTCGGGCGTGGAACAGGCGGCTCATCACCGTGCCTTTGGGAATGCCGAGGGCGTCGGAGATCTCTTCGTAGGACATGCCCTCGACCTCCCGCAGCAGGACGATCGCGCGGTGATCGTCGGTCAGCCTGGCCAGAGCGGAATCGATTTGCTTGCCCAGCTCCTTGTCGGTGCTGTTGCGCAGCGGGTTCGACCCCGAGAGGCGCGGCGCGAACTCGGCTTCGGCATAGAGGGGGTCGTCGTCGAGGTTGCGGGCCGCGGCGTCGTCGAGATCGGTCTTCTTGCGCCGGGCTTCGGCGCGCTTGCGATCGATGCAGAGGTTGACCGCGATTCGGTAGAGCCACGTCGAAAACGCGGCGTTGCCCTCGAAGTCGCCGAGCTTGCGGTGGACCTTGATGAACGCGTCTTGCACGACGTCCATGGCCTCGTCGCGGTCGCGCAACATGCCAAAGGCCACCGAGAACAGGCGGCCCTGGTGGGCGATGACCAGCTTCTGGAAGGCCGCGGTGTCGCCGGCCTTTGCGAGGTCGACCAGGCCCTGGTCGCGCGAGCGGTCGCGCGCCCGGCGCTCTTCGTTGGTGGCCGCGATCTTTTTGGCGTCGTCGACGAGGCCGCGGGCGCGGGCGGCCCGCTCAGCAGCCGACACGCGGGGCGGCATCCGCGGTCGCCCGGCGGAGGCTGTTGCGGGCGACGCAGCAGCGGGAGCCGACGACGGTGCCGACAAAGGCGCTGTCGGAGAAGCTGTCGGAGGAGCAATCGGCGAAGCCGTTGGAGAAGTCGCCGACGACGACGCTGCGGCCGTGAGCGGTCCTGCGGCCGGGGGCGTCCCCGGCGGAACCGTGGCTGACTTTTCTCCGTTGCCGACCTCGGACACGCGACCCTCACCCCAGCTGCGTCGCTGCACCTGCACGACGACGACAGCTGCACTATGACACTGTGCTCCAGACCCATGATCAGACCCTGGTCTGACCTTGTGACAGGCCCTTTGTGACAGACCCCGAGCGACACGCGCACGTTTCTCCAAAAGGCGGAGAGACTTCTGTGAAAGGTGGCATGGCAGAGGCGAGCCCGCCCGAAAAGAGCGCCGGCCACGTTGGCGTGCCCAGGCTTGACGGGCCGGCCGACGGGCAGGTCGACGCGCAGGCCGACGGGCAGGTCGACGCGCAGATCGGGAGCCCGCGCCCCGACGTCGTCGTCTCCGCGGTTGCCGCTGCATCGCCGTCGGTGCGCGGCCTGAATCGATTGTTGCTTGAGTCCCGTGCCTTGTTGCGCAGCGCCGCCGTCGTCGAGGCCTTTGTCGCCGCCGTCGCGGGCGTGGGCGCCGCCGTCGTCGGTGCCGCCGTCGTCGTGGGGCTGGCGCCGTTCTCGGCGGGACTGCGCGAGGCGCTGCTGGTGTTCATCGCCGGCGCGGGGGTCGTTGGCGCCGCCGTCGTGGTCGGGCGGCGGCTCTTGCCTCTGCGTCACGACCTGGTGGTGGCGGCGCGCATCGAGGCTGCTCTGCGTCGTCGGGGCATCGTCGTCACCGACCAGGTGCGCTCGGCCGTCGAGCTGCGCGACGGCGCGCAGGATGCGCACAGCGGCCGCTCCCGCGCCTTGTGCGACGCCCACATCGGCCGCGCCGTCGACGTCGTCCGCGTGGGCCAGGCCCGGCAGTCGTTGTGGGCCATCGGCCTCGAGCGGGCGGTGCCGACCTTGCTGTCGGCCGCGGCGGTCGTGACCGTGCTCGGCGTGTGGGTGGTGGCCTCGCCGACGTCGCTGCAGGGTCGGCTGTCGCGCTTGTTCGACGCCGTCGCCGTCGACGC
>JBKJNL010000868.1:0-3274 GCA_046593615.1 Myxococcota bacterium
CCTTCGAGAGAGAGCGGCGGCACCGGCAACAGCCGGAGCCCATCGAGCGACGGGCCCGACAGCGACGACAACGACGACAGCGGGACGTCGACGACAAACGGGTCGCGGCTTTCACCGGGGACGGCGGGCGGCAACACGCCGACGACCGCCGGCAACTCGAACGACGACGGCGGCGCCTTTGCCTCGTGGTGTCCGTAGAGCCAGCGCCACCAGCGCACCGGGAACGGCTGGTCGAGGCCGCGCAATTTCTTGAGGCGGGTGACGTCGGCCGGGCCCAGGGCGGGGTTGCTGGCGACCAGCAGATCGACGGGGTCGCCGGGCAGCCAGGCCATCACGCCGAAGAGCACAAACGAGAGCGCCAACAGCAGCGCGGTCCCTTGCAGCAGACGCGAGAGCACCAGGCGTCCGACGGCAAGGAGCACAGCCACGCTGCTTGTTACTGCTTTCGCGCTGTCGACGTCAGGTCGTCTCGGGTGTCAAGGGGCCCAGTGCCACTCCCAGGCGTTCCAGGCCACCGACTGCAGCATGCCCGTGGGCCGCCAGCCGATGAAATTCTTCGGGACGACGCTGACGTCGACGCGGTCGTAGAGGGGGATCATGGGGACCTCGTCCATGATGACGGCCGCGATCTTCCGGTGCAGGGCGCGGCGCTGCTCGGGGTCGAGGGTGCGCGACGCCTCGTCGAGCAGCTGGTCGACGACGGGCGAGCAGAAGCCCGGGTAGTTGCGACCCTGAAAGGCGTTCTTGTCGGTCGGCTTCTGGTCGCAGCGCCAATAGGTCTCGTCGACCTTGTTGGGCTCTTTGGTCCAGGTGAACATCACCATGCTGTCGAACTTGCGGTGGCGGATGGTCTCGCCGAACAGCAGCTTGGCCGGCTGGTTCTGGATGACGACGTCGACGCCGACCGCGCGCCACCACTGCGCCAGCAGCTGCTCGACCTGCTCGCGCAGCCGATCACCGGCCGTCGAGTGCAACGTGAAGCGCAGCGGTTGCCCGTCTTTGCTGCGCAGCCCGTCGGCGCCGGCCTTGAACCCGGCCTCGTCGAGCAGCTTCATCGCCCGTTGCGGGTCGTAGGGGTAGCGCGGCGCACCGGGGTCGTCGTTGTCGTCGGGCTCCGGCGAGTGGGCCACGGGCTGGCGACCGCCGAACAGCGCCTTGACCATCTGCTCGCGGTCCAGGGCGTAGACGAGGGCCTGGCGCACGCGCTTGTCGGCGAGCTGCGGGTTGTCGAGGTTGAGGTCGATGTGCTCGAGCATCAGACCGCGCGTGAACACGGTGTTCCACTCCGGGTGGCGCGCCTGGAATGCAAAGGCCTGATCGAACGAGAAGCCGATGACGCTGACGACGTCGATGGAGCCGCTCAAGAGGGCGCTCTCGATGGTCTGCGTCTGGGGGATGATCTTCCAGGTGATCTCGTCGAGCTGCGGCGCCCACAGCTTCGCGTGCGTGTTTCTGCTCAGGGTCAGGTGGCTCTGGGGCACCCACTCGCTGACTGTGAATGAACCGCCAAGCACCGGCTTGGTACCGTATTGTGACTGCTTGAGCGTCGCCTTGTTGTTCTTGTACGGCGCGTCGAGGAGATGCCGCGGCAATGGCTCGTGATTCCGATAATAGGCGTAGTAGGCGTAGGGCTCTTTCCAGGTGACGGTAAAGGTGCGGTCGTCTTGGGCCTCCATCGACTGCACGCGCACTGCGGTCGCGCGATCGACCACCTCGAGCGACGGGTCGGCGCTGACCTGCCAGCCAAAGATGAAGTCACCGCTCGTGACGGCAACACCGTCGGCCCAGAAGAGCCCGTCTTTGAGGGTCCAGGTGACGGCCATGGTGCCGTCTTTGCCCATCACGACGCCGCCGTTTTCGACCGTCGGCACCCGTTCGGCGGCCTGCGCCACCAGCTGCCATTGCTCGTCAAAGACCGTGAGCATCAAGGCGCCGGGCCGGCCGATGTGCTCAGAGGCGTTCATCTCTTTGAACGGCATGAACAGCGTGTCGGGCTCTTGCGAGATGCCGATGACGACGTTCTTCCGGTTGGCAGCCGACCGCGGTGTGCCCGTCGCAGCCGACGCCGCCGAAGAAGAAGCCGCTGAAGAAGGAGAAGCTGACGGAGACGGCGACGGCTTCTTGCACGCCGCCACCAGCGACAGCAGCACGGTTGTGACGACGACGAGATCCGAAACGCGCAGCATGGCCAACGCTACAGCGGGCACGGCGAACCCGTCAGCCGCCATCATCACCGCGACCTGCTCTCAGTGCTCTCAGCAGCGAGACAAACGGCTCGAGCCCGCTCCGCGCAGCAAGTGCGGAGCGGGACCGGGACCACACGAGCTCAGTTCTTCGAAGGCGCCAGCACCGAGGTCACGGTCTCGACGGCGAAGTCGACGACGCTGCGCACGGTCGCGTAGCGGGACTCGATCTTTTCTTTGGCGGCCAGACGACGGGCGTCGATGGCGCTCTTCAAGGCCTGGCGCTGGGCGCCAAAGATGCCCTTCACCTGCGAGGTCTTCTCGTCGATGACGTGCTTCACCTCTTCGGTGCCGTCGGCCACGAGGCCGGACACGAGCTTCCTGCCGCCGACAAAGGCCTCGCCGAACTCTTTGGAGCCCTCGACCAGCACGTCCTTGGCGACCTGCTGGGTGTCGGAGATGGCGTCTTGCACGAGCTTCACGCTGCCGCTGACGGCGTTGCCCATGTCATGGCCGGTCTCGCTGACCGCGGAGCCCAACAGGCCGGCGCCGTCGACGACCACGGACTGCAGGGCGGCGCCGCCGTCGGCGAGCACGTCGCCAAGCTTGGCCACGCTCTCACCGTGCAGCTCGGTTGAAGCGACGATCGGATCGTTGGCGCCGGCCACCTCTTCGATGGAGATCTCGTCTTGCACGAGCGTGATGTGCTTCTGCGACGCGGGCTTCTTCGACGGCTTCTTCTTGCTGCTCGGCATGGCGGGTCTCCTGGTGGCATCGAGGGAGGTCGATGGATGGACTGAAGTGACGCACCGAGCTGAGCACCTGCCGTGCCGGAATTTTCGCAGTCGACCTTCAGGGCACCGGCCGCTGCGCCGCGCCATCGGTCCCCAAAGGGCCGCGATCGTCATCGACGCGCGATCGGGGCGGGTGGTCACGCTGTCGCAGGATTGCCCCACACACGCCCCCGCCCGACACCCCGCCGACGACCCGTGGCGTCCAGGAAGATCAAGAAGACACGGCGGTCGCGCGGCCCAGGGGCGACGTCGTCGGCGGGTGCCGGGTTGGATTCTGGTGCGCGACGGGTGCGCGAC
>JBKJNL010000886.1:0-6504 GCA_046593615.1 Myxococcota bacterium
GGAACGTCGCTCGACAGGGCCAGCGCCCCGTCGGCCAGGGTGGTGTGGGCGACGACGACGTCGTTGCCGGCTTCGCCCTCGGCCTCGCCCTCGCCGGCGGGCTCGCCCTCGCCGCCATCCTCGCCGCCGAGCTGGACGCCGTCGCCGCTGTCGCCGTTGTCGCCAGCTGCGCCCTCGGGGCAGCCGCACAAGGCAAGGGGAAAAAGCAGGGCGCCGCAAAGCCGCATCAGGCCACGATAGCACCGCCCGTGGGCTTCCCCGACGTCGACGGCGCTGCTAACGGCGGGGCATGAGCGACCTTCCCGAGAGCCCCCCGAAGAACAACGGCAACGTGCCCGCCGCCAATGGCAACGGCAGCAACGGCAACGGCAGCAACGGCAACGGATTGGGAGCAGGGGGGCACGGTCCCGGTGAGCCTCCGGCGCCTCCGGGCGCCCCGGGCGGAGCGGGCTCGCGGCGCGTCGAGCAAATCTCGATCGTCGACGAGATGCGCGACAGCTACCGCGACTACTCGATGAGCGTGATCATCGGGCGCGCGCTGCCCGACATCCGCGACGGCTTGAAGCCCGTGCACCGCCGCGTGCTCTACGCGATGTTCGACGAAGGCCTGCTCAGCAACCGCGGCTACTCGAAGTGCGCTGGCGTCGTCGGCGAAGTGTTGAAGAAATACCATCCGCATGGCGACACTTCAGTATACGACGCACTCGTGCGGCTCGCGCAGCCGTGGAACATGGGCCACATGCTGGTCGACGGCCAGGGCAACTTCGGCAGCGTCGACGGCGATCCGCCGGCCGCCTACCGATACACCGAGTCGCGCCTGACCAAGCTTGCTGAAGAATTGCTGCGCGACATCGAGAAGAACACCGTCGACTTCATCCCCAACTTCGACGGCAAGTACCAGGAGCCGACGGTGTTGCCGGCGCGGGTGCCGAACCTGCTCGTCAACGGCTCCGAAGGCATCGCCGTCGCCATGGCCACGCGCTGCCCGCCGCACAACCTCAACGAGGTCGTGAACGCGCTGCTTGCTCTCATCGAAGAGCGCTACGAGGGCAAAGAGAAGCTCGATCTCAAGAAGCTGCTGCAGCTCATGCCCGGCCCCGACTTCCCGACGGGCGGCCAGCTGTGTGGCAGCGCCGGCATCGTCTCGTATTACGAGACCGGCCGCGGCTCGCTGAAGCTGCGCGGCAAGGCCCGCATCGAAGACAACGCCAAGCTCAAGCGCACGCAGATCATCATCGACGAGATCCCCTACCAGGTGAACAAGGCCCGGCTGGTCGAGCGCATCTCCGAGCTCGTCCGTGACAAGAAAATTGAAGGCATCGCCGAGCTGCGCGACGAGAGCGACCGCGACGGCATGCGTGTGGCCATCGACCTCAAGCGCGACGCCATCGCCGACATCGTCGTCAACCAGCTGTTCAAGCACACCCAGCTCGAGGTCACCTACCCGGTGCAGATGCTGAGCATCGTCGACGGGCAGCCAAAGACCCTCGGGATGCGGGCCCTGCTCGAGTACTTCATCGACTTCCGCCGCGAGGTGGTCACGCGCCGCACGCGCTTCGAGCTCGACGAGGCCGAGCGCCGCTTCCACCTGCTGGCCGGCCTGCTCACCGCCCTCGATGACATCGACCGCATCATCGACATCATCCGCAGCTCGAAGAACACCGACGAGGCCAAAGAGCGCATCTGCGCCGAGCAGTTCCCGGGCGCTCTCAAGCTCGCGCTGTTCATCAACGGCGGCCGCGGCTCGCCGACGCCGCAGATCGCCCAGTGGATGACGCAGGGCTACGCCCAGCTCGACGAGATCCAGGCCCAGGCCATCCTCGAGATGCGCCTGTCGCGGCTCGTCGGTCTCGAGCGCGACAAGCTCACCGCCGAAGCCGAAGAGCTGCTCACCGACATCACGCGCCTGCGCGAGATCCTCGGCGACCTCAAGGTCTTGATGCAGGTCATCAAGAACGAAATGAAAGACATCCAGACCCGCTTCGCCGCACCCCGGCGGACCGAGCTGGTCGGCAACGTCGACGAGATCGACGTCGAAGACCTCATCGCCGAAGAAGAGATGGTCGTGACCATCAGCCACGCCGGCTACATCAAGCGCTCGCCGGTCTCGGCCTACCGGGCCCAGAAGCGCGGCGGCAAAGGCAAGAGCGCAGCCAAGACCAAAGACGAAGACTACATCCAGGATGCTTTCGTCGCTTCGACCCACGCCTATTTGTTGACCTTTACGACGCGCGGTCGCGTCTTCTGGTTGAAGGTGCATCAGGTGCCCGAAGCCGGCGGCCAGGCCCGCGGCCGGCCCATCGTCAACCTGGTTCAGCTCGAGGACAACGAGCAGGTGTGCACGGTGTTGCCAGTGCGGAAGTTCCCCGAAAAAGAAGACGAATCCTTCTTGTTCTTCTGTACGAAGAATGGCGTGGTCAAGAAGACTGACCTGACACAATACAGCAATCCGCGCAGCACCGGCCTCATCGCCTGCGGCATCGAAAACGGCGACGACCTGATCTCCGTGTCGGTGACCGACGGCAAGAGCGACGTGTTCTTGACGACGGCCGACGGCATGTCGATCCGCTTCAACGAGACCGAGGTCCGCACCATGGGACGCCAGGCCGTCGGCGTGAACGGCATCCGCCTGGCGGTGCTCTCCGGGACGGGCGACGGCGCCAAGAGCGACGAGGTCGTCTCGATGGAGGTGCTCACCAAGGGCACCTCGGTGTTGACCGTGACCGAGCGGGGCTTCGGCAAGCGCACCGTCGAGTCGGAGTACCCCCTCCAGCACCGCGCCGGCATGGGCGTCATCACCATCAAGACCACCGAGCGAAACGGCCGCGTCGCCGGCGCGATCCAGGTGAACGCGGGCGACCAGGCCATGCTCATCACCGACGGCGGCACGCTGATCCGCATCAGCACCGACCAGGTCTCGGAGATCAGCCGCAACACCCAGGGCGTGCGCCTGCTCAACGTCGACGAGGGCGAGAAGGTCATCGCCATCACCCGCATCGCCGAGCCCAGCGACGAGCCCACGGCGTCGTTGGTGTTGTCGTCGGCATCGGGCGAGGCGTCGGGCGAGGTGTCCGGAGAAGGCGCCGCGATCCCGCCGGACGGCAACGACGACGGTAAAGACGACGGTAAAGACGACGGTAAAGACGACGGCACCGATGGCAACGGCGGTGGTGGCGATGCGTGACGTCGTCGCCGGCGTCGTCGCGGGCTTGTTGGGCGCGGGCTCGCTCGGCGCGGGCTGCGTCGTCGACGACGGTCCCGACGGCGCCTCGGGTGCAAAGGGCAAGGTCATCTTCCAGGCCGATCCCGACCTGGTCTTTGCCTCGCCCGTCGCCGTGGGCAGCACCTTTCGCGTGGTCGCCCTGGCCAAGAGCGACGAGGTCGAGCTCTCCGACGCCGCCGTCCTCGTGGTCGACGGCAGCGGCGACGCCACCGTCGTCGCCGTCGAAGGTGAGGCGCTCACGTTCGACGTGACGCTCACCGCGCCCGGCAAGGTCGCCCTGGTCCTCGACGACGGCGGCGCCGTCGACACCATCACCGTCGACGCCCGCACCGTCGGCGAATCGGCCCTGGTCGACGCCAAGCTGCTCGAGGCCAGCGAGGTCGTCGACGCCCGCTTGCCGCAGCGCTTCGCCGTCCTCGACGACCAGCCCACGCGACTGCTCATCTCCGCCGTCGACAGCTGCGGCGCCGGCGTCCTCGACCTCGGCGCCAGCTCCGTCGTCGTCGTCGGCGAAGACGGTGTCGACCCCGCCACCCTGGCCACGATCAGCGCCGACGGGCCGGCGGCCTTTGTGCTCGAGCCGGTCGACGGCGCCACCGGCTTCACCATCGAGCTGCACACGGTCACCGGCGTCGCAACGGACGGGGGAGCCGGGGCCAGCGAGCTCGCGGTCCTCTCCTACGACGTCGACGTCGTCGCCCGCGGCGCCGTCGACGAGGTGCACGCCGAGGTGGCCTCGGTCGACACGCAGTCTGGCTCGGCGCGGCTGTGGGGCCGCGGCTTCGTCGACGACATCGACGTCGTCGGCCTCGACTTCGGCTGGTCGGGCGACGCCCGCGTGTTGCTCGATCGCTCGACCGGCGCCGCCGCCGTGGCGACCATCAGCTTTCCCGAAGATGGCACCGTCGACGAGCGCCCGGCCGTCGTGCGCGCCGAGGTCTTTGGCACCGAAGGCTTCAGTGACCTGCTGAGCCTCACCGCCGAAGAGCTCATCACCGCCCGCGGCGGCGCCCCCAAGCGCCCCGCCCCCGAGCCGGTCGAAGCGCCTGCAGCCGAGACCGGCGATGCCTGCAGCGGCGGCGGCGGCACCTGCGTCGCCGCGGTCGGCGCCGCCTGGGCCCTCGGTCGTCGGCAAAAGCCGCGTCGTCGCCGGTGAGCCCGGACGGCAGCGACGCCATCGTGGCCGCGCGACACCTGGCCCACCGCTACGGCGGCGAGGTCGGCGTCGTCGATGTCGACGTCACGCTGTTCGCCGGCCGCATCACCGGCTTCCTCGGCCGAAACGGCGCCGGCAAATCGACCACCATGAAAATCCTCGCCGGCGTGCTCGTGCCCGCCGGCGGCACCGCCACGGTCGTCGTCGACGGCGTCCACCGCGCCGCCCACACCGCCGCGGCCCGTCGGTGCGTCGGCTGGTCGCCCGAAGAGCCGGCGGTGCACCCGGCCCTGACCGTCGCCGAACAGCTGCGCTTCGCGGCCCGCCTGCGCGGCAGCAGGAGTGTCGCCGTCGACGTCGCCGAGGTCGTCAACGATCTCGATTTGGCAAGCGTCGAAACGAAGCTCTGCGGGTCCCTGAGCAAAGGCACGCGCCAGCGCGTCGGCGTTGCCATGGCCCTGCTCGGGCGGCCCCGGGTGCTGCTGCTCGACGAGCCGACGGCCGGCCTCGACCCGGCCCAGGTGCAGGCCCTGCGCGCGCTGTTGCTGCGCCGCCGCGGCGACGGCGCGGCCATCCTGTTGTCGTCCCACGTCACCGCCGAAATCGAAGCCATCGCCGACGACGTCACCGCCATCCAGGCCGGCCGCACGGTGCACCACGGCGACCAGAGCACGCTGGCGGCGGCGGTGGCCCTGGTGTCGGGCAGCGCCGGCGTGATCGACGGAGCCGCGCCATGATGGCCATCGTCGCCCGCGAGCTGCGGCTGCTGCTGCTGTCGCCGTCGGGGGCGGCGCTGCTGGCGGTGTGGACCTTCTTGTGTGGCGCGCTGTTCCTCGTCGAGCTGTCGGCCTGGGAGCAGGCCCAGCAGCGGGCCCTGCAGCTCGGCGATCCGGCGGTGCTGGCGCTGCTCGACTTCAACGACCTCTTGCTGGCGGCGGTGCAGAACCACCTCGTCGTGGTGCTGCTGTTCCTCGGCCCGCTGCTGGGCGCGCGCCTGTTCGCCGACGGCAACGCCCGCGACTGGCTGCTGCACGCGGCGCCGTCGTCGACGTCGTTGGTGATCGGCAAGCTTTTGGCCGGCGCCGTCGTCGTCTTTGTGCTGGTGGCGTTCACGCTCGGCTTCCCGCTGTTTCTCGCGCTGTTCGGGCAGGGCAGCGCGTCGGGGGGCGGGGGCGGGGGCGGGGGCGCCGTCGTCGACGTCGCCCAGACCCTGTTGGCCAGCGTCATCCAGTGGCTGGCCGGCACCTCGTTCGTCGCCGTCGCCGCCGTCGTCGCCGTGCGGGCCCCCGTGCCGCTGGCGGCGGCCCTGGCGTCGTTCCTGGTGCTGACGGTGCTCTGGCTCCTGCCGGGTGCGGCGCCCCTGGCCGGGCCGGTGCTCGCCGACGTCATCGCCTTTTGCTCCCCGGCCAGCCACGTCGAGCGCGGGCTGCGCGGCATCCTGGCCGTCGACGACGTCTTGTGGTTCGTCGGCCTCATCGCCGGCTGCGCCACCGGCGCCGTGGTCGCCCTCGACGGAGCCCGCCGATGAAGCGGGTCGGCAACCGGCAGGCCCGCGCCGTGCTCGCCGTCGGCGCCGTGGTCGTCGTCGCCGCCGTCGTCGTCGGCCTGCCGCTGTTTGGCCCGCGCCCGTTTGCGTTGGTGCCGCTGATGCTCGGGGCCCTCGCGGTGGCCACCGGTGCCGCTTGGCAAACTGGCGAAGCGCGCGCTTCTTCGGTTGCGCGATCGTGGAAGTGGGTGATTCCCGTCGTTGTCACGGCGATGTTCTGGGTGGCCGCTCACTTCTTTCCTTCCAGAAGTGACGTGACGAGCGAGCAGGTCAACAGCCTGGCCGAAGAGAGCGTGGCCACCGCCAGAGCCCTCGACGTCGACGTCGACGTCGTCTCGTTCGCCGACGGCCGCGCCGCCGACGAGCTGCGCCTGCTGGTCGATCGCTACCGGGCCGTGAGCCCGCGGGTGGGGTTTCAGCAGCGCTCGCTGCAGGCGGCCGCCGACCTCGAGGTCGCCCGCGCCACAGGCATCGCCGAGCTGCTGCCGCTGGGCGGCCCCAACGTCGTCGTCGTCGCCGCCGCGGCGTTGGCGGCGTCACCGGCCGGCGCTGTGGGACCCGTGGGCCTGCGCTTCGACG
>JBKJNL010000937.1:0-4738 GCA_046593615.1 Myxococcota bacterium
GTGGCTTCGGAAACCCGTTGGCCGGCAGCGCAGCATTCGTCCGGGAGAGCAACGGGTACGGCGCCAGCCGGGCCGACCTGTCGTCGCTGGCCGGGCAGAGCGTGATGTTCCGTTGGCGGATCGGCACCGACACCACGGCGGCGGACTACGGCTGGTTCCTCGACGACCTCCGCATCGGCACATGTGCGGCCCCCGTCGTCCCGACCACGCCGACCCCGACCACGCCGACCCCGACCACGGCCACCACGACGACGCCGGCGACAGACGCCGAAAAGGCGGCGGCGGCGCGCGGCGTCGACCCGGCCACCGGCGAATCCGTCGCCAGCGAACAGGCCCGCGTCGCCTTTGCCCGCGGCGCCGACACCTGGAAGTCGTCGGGCGGCAAAGACATCGGCAGCGCCCGCAACGCCTTTGAGGCCGCGGCAAAGGCCGACCCCCAGTTCGCGCTGGCCCGGTACAACGCCGGCGTCTTGTACGAAAAAGAGGGCAAGCTCGACGACGCAAAACGCGTGTACCGCGAAGCCGTCGACATCGACCCCACGCTTGACCTGGCCTGCAACAACCTCGGTTTGTTGTTGGAGAGGTCGGGCCAGATCGACGCGGCCAAAACGTTGTACGCCGACATCATCGACAAGCACCCCGAAGCCGTGAGCGCGCGCCTGCGCATGGCCACCATCGCCCGCGCCGACGGCGACCCGAAGACGGCGTCGAAGCTGGCCCGCGAAGCCCTGCAGTTCGATGCGGCGTCGGTGCCGGCCTACCGCCTGCTCGCTCGCCTGTACGCCGAAGAGAAGCGCCCGCAGCTGGCCCGCCTGATCGCCCTGCGCGGCGCCAAGCTCAGCCCCGACGATCCCGAGCTCAACTTCGCGCTGGCCATCGTGGCCCAGAACGAAAAAGACGTGGCTTCGGCGCGCACGCTCCTGTCGCGCGTCATCGAAAAAGACGCCGAGCACGTCGACGCCCGCGTCGCCCTCGCCAACATGGCCATGTCGAACCGCGACTGGAAGACGGCCGCGCAGCAGCTCGAAGCCCTCGCCAAGCTCGAGCCGAAGAACGCCTCGGTGCAGAACGACCTCGGCCTCGCCTACAAGGGCTTCGGCCGCTTCGACGACGCCAAGACCGCGTACACGACGGCGTTGACCATCGACCCGTCGTTCGCCGAGCCGGCCTTGAACCTCGGCGTGCTCGAGCTGCGCCACCTGCAGAACCCCGAGAACGCGGAAAAAGCGCTGACCCGCTACATGGAAAAGACGTCGTCGCCGATCAAAGAGGCCGACAGCCTCCTCGAAGAAGCAAAGACGCTCATCTCGTCAAAGGCCGAAGAGAAGCGCCTGCTCGCCGAAGCCGCAAAGGCCGAACAAGAAGCCGCCGCCCAGGCCATCGTCGACGCCAAAGCCGCCGAAGAAGCCGCAAAGGCCGCCGCCGCCGCCGGAACCGCGCCCGTCGACCCCAACGCTCCTCCTGCCGACCCGAACGCGCCGGCGGCTGACCCGAACGCGCCTGCGGGCGGGGCCGCCGATGGCAACGCCGCCGCGGCCGCCGATCCGAACGCTGATCCGAACGGCACGCCGCCCGCTGTCGCCGACGCCGCCGACCCACCGCCCGAGGCCGCCGACGAGCCCAAGAAGAAAAAGGTCGTCAAGAAGAAGAAGCCGAAGGACGACAAGAAGAAGCCCGGCACGCCTGACAAAGACGACAACTTCTACAACGACTGATGCGGTGCGCCATGGAAGCGTCCGGTTTTGCGATTGTCCAGGGGGCCGCTGCTAGTGTCTCCCGCTGGATGTCCACGATCAGCTCGTCGTCGTCCGCCCCGTCACTTCGAGGATCCCCATGAAGCGTCCCGCTCCCCCCACTCTCCTGACGGGCCTGCTCGGCCTCGGCGTCGGCGTCGTCGCCCTCTCGAGCCTGCTGGCAACGCCGGCGATGGCCCAGGAGGGCGGGGCCAACACCGAGGCCGGCGTCTCCTACGAGCGCAAGACGGTCATCAACTTCGAAGACGACACCATCGAGGGCGACCTGAAGACCCCCGATGGCCAATATCTCGAGGTGCGCAAGAAGATGCGGCACAAGAGCTTGATTCGCATACGGACCGACTTCCGCCGTGAGGTGATGTCGTCGGTTGCCGATCTGTGAACGTGAGGTGACCGCCGGCCGATCCGTGGATCGGAAGTCGGGAACCAGCAGGGCCGGGCAGCGGTCGAGAGTCGAGTCCAGGTTCGTCGTCAGTTCGAGTCATCAAGTCGGGTGGACCACAGGGCACCCGAGTCATCCGCTTCAGGGCCGCTCGGGCCCGGGCGCGAAGCGAGGAGTCCCCACATGGCCAGGCCCATCGGCATCCGGATCCACAAGAACTCAGCGGGGGGCAGCGAGCTCGTCGACACCCAGGTGTTCGAGCGCGACATCATCAAGATCGGCCGCCTGGCCTCGGCGCACCTGCGCCTCGAGGACCCGAAGGTCAGTCGCATCCACGCCGTCATCGAGGTCTCCGACAACAAAGAAGCGGCGATCATCGACATGGGCTCGGCCGAAGGCACCCGCGTCAACGGCGAAAAAGTCTCGCGCGTGCGCCTCAAGCACGGCGACGAAATCGGCCTCGGCGACTCGCGCCTCGTCATCGTCCTCGACGACGTCGAGCTGGCGGCGCTCAAGGGGGGCGAAGGCAAGCTGGTCACCGCCGACGCCGCCGGCGCTGTCGTCGTCACCGACGTTGTGCGCGCGCCGCCCGACCTGGGCCCACCGCAGGGCGCGACCAACGGCAGCGGCGTCTTCCAGTCCGGCGAGACCGACGTCTCGGCGCTGCGCAAAGAGCTGTCGGCGTCGATCCCGCTGTCGTCGCTGACCGGCGGCACCGACGTCTTTACCGCCGACGGCATCGACGTCTCGTTGAACTCGCTGTTGCCGCAAGCGCCGACCGCGCCGCCGTCGATGCCGCCCGTGCCGGGGATGCCGTCGGTGCCCCCGATGCCGGCGATGCCCTCGGTGCCCCCGATGTCGGCGTCGCTTGCGCCGGCGATGGCTCCTCCGGCGATGGCTCCTCCGGCGATGGCGGCTGTGGCCCCGCCGCCGATGCCAAAGGCGCCGCCGCCGATGCCAAAGGCGTCGCACAAGCCGAAGTCGGCGCCGCCGGCGGTGGCTTCGATGGCATCGATGCTGCCGCCGCTGCCGCCGATCCCCGAAGACGCCATCACCCCCGAGAACCGCTTCGTCGAGGTCACGCTCCGCTGGGGCGGCAGCGTCACCGACGTCAAGCGCATCAAGAACGCCTCGACGTTCTCGATCGGCAACCAACCGGGCGACGCGCTGTTCGTGCCCCTCGACGGCGGCAGCTTCAACCTGCTGACGTCAGGCGCCGGCCAGGGCTGGACGGTCCACTGGAAAGACGGGATGTCGGGCAACATCACGCGCGGTGAGCACAACGCGCCGCTGTCGTCGTCGGGCCAGTCGGTCTCGCTCACCGACGACACCGTCGTCAGCATCGGCATGGGCTACCACACGGTCCAGGTGCGGGCCGTGCCGAAGTCGCGGCTGGTGCCCATCCTGCCGTTCTTCGACATCCTCTGGGCCAACACCGCCGTCGTCACGCTGTTCGCCGCCTCGGCGATGCTCGCCGCCGTGGGTCTGATGCCGATCGGCATGGACTCCCTCGACGACGACCTGATGACCAACCCGACCAAGTTCCAGACGTTGATCTTGAAGCCGCCGCCCAAGGACAACTCCTTTTTGCAGCGCTTGAAGGGTCCCAAAGAGCAAAAGCAGGCGGCCGCCAAAGACGCGGGCAAGGCCGGCGACAAGAAAGCCGACCCCAAGAAAGACCAGGGCAAGATGGCCAGCAAGGCCAAGGACAAGCCCACCGACGAACAGGTCGTCGCCAGCAAGATGTCGGCGCTGTTTGGCGACAAGGGCAGCGAAGGCATCGCGGCCCTCTTCGGCAGCGAAGCCAACGGCGGCGCCCTCGAAGCGGCCCTCGGCGGCATCGACGGCGCCAAGGTTGCGGCCGGTTACGGCACCGGCGGCCTCGGCCTGCGCGGCGGCGGCCCCGGCGGCGGCGGCGTCGGCGTCGGCACCCTCGGCACTGGAAAAATCGGCACCCGCGGCCGTGGGTCCGGCGACGGCACCTACGGCAGCGGCGAAGGCGGCCTCGGTGCCAAGACCGACCGCGACATCTCGATGACGACCGGTACGCCGGTGGTGCTCGGTTCGCTCGACCCCGAGATCATCCGCCGCATCGTGCGCGAGCACGCTGGCCAGATTAAGTATTGCTATGAAAAAGAGCTGACCCGCACACCCGGTATCTACGGGAAGATCGTGATGAAGTGGGTCATCAACGGCGACGGCAAGGTGACGCAGTCGGCGGTCAACGAATCGCAGATGAAGAACCCCAACGTCGAGCAGTGCCTCGCGACCAAGATCAAGACCTGGGTGTTCCCCAAGCCAAAGGGCGGCGGCATCGTCGTCGTCAACTATCCCTTCGTCTTCAAGCAGAGCGGTTGATCGACTGCTGCCTGAAAGCTCAAACGCGGCCGTCCTGTGACGGCCGTTTTTGTTTGGGAGCCAGCCATGATGTTGGCTTTGCTGACTTCATCGCGAGCGAGCGCAGTGGAAAGAGGGCGCCCGCGCGGCAAGGGCACGGGTCACGCGGCGGTCAGGCGACCTGAGGCGGTGATGGCGCGGTGCAGGATCGCTGCGGCGGCCTCGAGCAGCGGGACGTCGCTCGTGCGCTGCTCGCACGGCAGCA
>JBKJNL010001023.1:0-3449 GCA_046593615.1 Myxococcota bacterium
CCACGGCGGGGGCCCACCCATCATCGGATCAGACGAGGAAGAGCTTGCCGTCCTTGGGCCACCGCGGCCCGACGGTCATCCGGCGCTGGGCGACCTTGACGCCGTGGCAGCACACCAGCAGCAACGAAGCACAGTAGTACATCCACAGGACGATGATGATCAGTGCCGCGAAGCTTCCATACATGGCACCGACGTTGGTCAGTCGCTCGAGGTAGAGATCGTAGCCGTAGTGTGCTAGCTGAAAGAACACATAGAAGACAACGCCACCCAGCGCGGCAAATTTTGTCTGCACCCGGTGGGGTGAGAACACGCGCACGAGCACGACGAAGCCCAGGACGATGCCGACGGCGGTGACGCAAAAGGCCAGCGCCGATCCGTCGCCGAGGGGGTCGCCGACAAAGGCGTCGACGATGGCGGGCACGCGAAACTGCTCGCGCACGTGCAGCAGCACGCCGCCGATCAGGCGCAGCGCGACAAAGGTGATGGCGACGGCGGTGGCGACGGCGCCAAACAGCAGCTTGGTCTTCAGCACCGAGCGCACCGCGGTCTTTCGGTGGTCGGGGTCGTCGTGGTCGTCGAGCCGCGCAAAGATGCGGGCAGTGGCGAACTCGACGCCGCGAAAGACCTCCGACGCCGCCCACAGCAGCGCGACGAAGCCGACGATGCCGAGCTTGTTGCGGTTCTCGACCACGACCTTGAGGTCCTCGGCGAGCGATGGCTGCAGATACGGGATGATCTTGCGCAGCTGCCGGATGACGTCGACGAGCGCGGCGTCGATGTCGGCTTCGTTGCCCGACGACAAAAAGAAGCCAAAGACCGAGGCGAACAACACCGCCAGCGGGATGAGCGACAGCACGGCGTAAAAGGCGAGGGCGCCGGCGTAGATGGCGCTGTGGTCGCGGCCGTAGTCGACGAAAATGCCATCGATGACCTCGTAGACCTCGCCGATGACGGGGTGGCGGCGCAGGCGGTCGTGGGTGGCCTCGTACGCCGCGTCGAGCAGGTGCACGGCAAAGGTCCACAGGGCGACCAACTGCGACCACGAGGTGGCGATGGGGCCGAGCACCTGTCGGAGCTGGCCGGCAAACGTCGTCGGCGTTGTCGTTGTCGGCTTCGTCGTCTCAGGCGGCGGCGCATCCGCCGAATCCGTCGCAGTCGACGTCGACGAAGCCGCAGGAGCCGACGGCGTCTCCATCAGCCTCTCTTCGACGTCTTTTTCGCGCCGGCCCGCGCCGCGGGCTTCGACTTCGCCGCCTTGCCCGACTTTGCCGACTTCTTGTCGACGCGCGGCGTCTTGGACGGCGGCTTCGAGCTGCGGCCCTTGGCGCCCGCCTTTGCCGCGGCAGCCGCACCGGAGCGAGGGGCGCCGCGGGCCTTTTTGATGCCCGCCTTGAGGTCGCCGGCGTGGGCTTCGCGCTTGAGCTTGCGGTTCTCTTTCTTGGCCGGCGAGAGGTTCGCCAGACGGTCGCCTTCACGACGACGGAAGATCAGCCGCACCGGCGCACCGCCGAAGTCAAAGGCCTCGCGGAACTGGTTCACCAGAAAGCGGCGATACGAGAAGTGCAGGCCTTCGACGTCGTTGGTGGCGATGACGAACGTCGGCGGCGCGGTCTTGACCTGCGTTGCGAAGTAAAGCCGCACGCGACGGCCCTTGTTCATCGGCGGCTGGTGGGCCTCGGTGGCGGCGTTGAGCACGCGGTTCACCTGGCCGGTCGAGATGCGTTGGAAGTGGCGCTTGGCGAGGTCGGTGGCCGTCGTCAGCACGTCGAACACGCGTTTGCCGGTCTTGGCCGATACGAAGCGGATCGGCGCGTGGTCGAGGAACGACACCTGCTCGCGCACCTGGGCCGCGTAGACGTCGGCATCCATCTCTTTTTCGCGCGCGAGGTCCCACTTGTTGACGACGAGGACGACGGCCTTGCCCTTGTCTTCAACGAAGCTGGCGATGCGCTTGTCTTGATCAGTGACGCCGGCGGTGGCGTCGATCAGGTGGAGCACGATGTCGGCGCGGTCCATGCCGCGCAGCGCGGCGACGACGGCGTACTTCTCGACCCGCTGCGAGATGCTGCGCTTGCGGCGGATGCCGGCGGTGTCGATGACGCGGAAGCGCGAGCCGCCGTATTCGACGAACGAATCGACGGCATCCATGGTGGTGCCAGGCATCTCGCTGTCGAGGTGCCGCTCTTCGCCGAGCAGCTTGTTCACGAAGCTCGACTTGCCGGCGTTGGGGCGGCCGATGACGGCGAGCCGCAGCACCGCGGGCACGGCCCGCAGCAGCTTCGATGGTTTCTTTGCCTGCTCGACGCCGTCGCCCTCGACCTCGCTGTCGGCGTCGGGGTCGGCGCCGCTTGACTCGGCATCAAGGTCGTCACCATTTGCGCCTTCGAGCTCGTCGAGGGCGTCGTCGAGGGCCTGCTCGAGCACGTCGTTGCTGAGGGCGGCGAAGCTGTCGTCGTCGACGGCGGCTTCGTGGGCGCCGGCCTTTAGCGCGTCGGACAGCAGCGAGTAGGTCATCAACAAAAGGGCTTCGATGCCGCGGCCGTGCGAGGCGCTGATGCCGACGACGCGCTCGACGCCGAGGCGGTAGAGTTCGGCGGCCAGCGGATCGTGGTTCACGTGATCGAGCTTGTTGGCCGCGACGATGACCGGGCTGCCGGCCTTGCGCAGCAGCTTGGCGACCACGGCGTCGTCGGGGTGCACGCCCAGCTGGGCGTCGACAACGTGGATGATGACGTCGGCCTCTTCGATGGCCAGCTGCGTCTGCTCTTTGACGAGCTCGAACAGCTTGTTCGACGGCACGGGCTCGAAGCCGCCGGTGTCGATGATCGTGAAGCGGACGTCGACGAGCTTGCCCTCAACCTCGATGTCGGTGAGGCAGTCGGCGTACAGCCGATCGCGGGTGACGCCGGGGAGGTCTTCGACGATGGCAATGCGCCGCCCAGCGAGGCGGTTGAAGAGCGTGCTCTTTCCGACGTTGGGACGGCCGACGATGGCAATGACAGGAGCGCGCATCCGCAGGCTGTAGCGGCCCCCGTCGTCGACGTCGACGCCTACTTCATGCCGCCACTGCCGGCGCCCCGCCTGCTGCGCCCTACTTCCGGCGCAGATCGTCGAGGTCGAAGCGCGTGCCGACGCCGACACCGACGGCGAGGTAGCCGACCGACAAGCCCTCTCTGGCCGGCGGCAGCTGCGTCTCGCCGAAGCCGATGGGGGCGTTCACGGCGATCTCGGGCTGCAGCAGGAAGCTGCCGATCGGCATCGAAAATCCAACCACGAGACCGGGCGTGATGGCGATCCCGCCGTCGCCATTGTCGCCGGAGATTCCAAAGACCGCGCCGACGATGGTGCGCGTGCCGAAGTAGAGCGCGGCGTCTTCGGTGACGGGGATGTCGACGAGCAGCTGCAAAGGCACGCTGATGTTGCCGACTCCGCCGCCGCCGCCGGTGAAG
>JBKJNL010000015.1:0-11976 GCA_046593615.1 Myxococcota bacterium
GTGGCTTCGCCTTGCCGTCGCGATCGCGCTGCACGGCCGTGGGCCGCGATCACGTCCGCTCCAGGCGGAGACCGGGTGGGGTCTGCGCTCCCCGATCGATGGGCCTTGGGGGGCAGAGTCCCCACCCGGGGCTGGGGTCTGGCCTCCCCACACGGGCCGATGCCGGCCTGGCAGAGAGCCCGGGAGCGGCGGGCGGCGCCGGTGTGGCGCGTGCTACGGCTTCGGCATGCGTCGTCTGCTTGCCCTGCCCCTCGCGTTTGTGCTCTCGCCCCTCTCGCTGGCCGCCACGGCCTGCGACGACGGCGCCCCCGGCGAGGGCGAAGGCGAGGGCAGCGGCGAAGGCGAAGGAGAAGGCGCCGGCGACGTCTTTGCCGTGCTCGGCACCACCGTCATCGACGAAGGCGACCCGCTCGTGGTGCCCGGCTTCGCCGTCACCGCCCGCCGCGACGGACGCTTCGCCGTCGCCTGGTTCGAGCGCGCCTCGACCACCGTGACGTGCACCTTGTTCGGCGGCGGCACCGTCGAGGGCGATCAGTTTGTCTTGAAGCTGGCCGACGAGCAGCCAGACGGCGGCGTGCGCGTGCGCGTCGTCGACGAAGTCCCCAACACCAAAGAAGACGCCGTCGACCTCGCCGTCGACGTCGACGACAACGTCCTCGTCGCCTACCAGGGCGGCGACGTCACCGACAACAACTGCGGGGCCACCGACCTGATGCTGGCCGTCGAAAACGGCGACGGCTTCGACATCACCACCGTCGCCGCCGTCGCCGACACCGGCGCGCCGTGCCGCGACATCGAAGATCCGCTGTGCGCCCAGGGCTCGGTGGTCGGGCTCTACCCGGGCCTCTCGGTGCGCGGTGACGACGTCGCCATCAGCTACCTCGACACGCACTTCGGCTTCGGCGACACCGACATCAACTCCTCGGACCTCGAGCTGGCCCACGGCACCGCCCCGCAGCCGACGCTCTCGTCGGTCAACGTCGAGTCCGGCGGCGGCTACCACTCGACGGCCACGTTGCTCGACGACGGCGGCGTGCTCGTCGGCCACAACGTCGTCGCCAACAACGTCTTTTCCGACGGCGACGGCGGCACCTTCGTCGTCGAAGACGGCATCTACGCCGAGGTCGTCGACGACGCCGGCGTGGTGACGTCGTCTGTGGCGGTGCTGCCCGGCGTGCAGACCGCGTCGCGCGTGGCCACCGCGGCGCGCGCGGGCCAGGGCCTGTTCCTCGCCGTGCACAACCGCAGCGACGAGCAGCTGCTGCTCTACCGCTCGATCGACAACGGCGCGCAGTGGACGCCGTCGCCGGTGGAGCAGCTCGGCCGCACCGGCCGCGACCCGGGCCTGGTGTTCCTCGACGACGGCCGCCTCGTCGTCGCCTACGGCCACTGCCGCGACGACCAGAACCAGGATGGCTGCTCGGCCCGAGACGACGGCGTGCGGCTGGCCCTGCAAAAAGACGATGGCCGCTTCACCAAGGTGACCCTCGACGGCGACGCCGAAGACCTCGAAGGCGTCGGCGTCGACGTCGCCCGCAGCGGCCCGTCCGAGCTGGTGGTCGTCTCCCTGAACTCTTCGCAGAACCGTCTGATCGTCCACCGGGTGCAGGTGAATTGATGCGTGCCGTGATCCGCTTTTTCATGACTGCTTCGATGGTGGCATCTTCGTTGGGGTGCAGCGAGCCGAACACCCTGAGCGGCTCGATCAGCCAGAGCCACGATCTGTCGTTCGACGCCGTGCAGCTGCAGCTCCTGTCGCAGCAGCAGGCCTACGAGCTCAAGTACACAAAGGCCCTCGACAGCGGCGATGACGACGTCGTGGCCAAGGTGGTGTTCGACCGCCCCGCCGCCGGCGTCACCGCCGAAGAAGAGCTCGACCTGCTGGCGCTGGGCGGCATCGTCGAGCGCGTCACTGCCGCCAACGACACGTTCCCGGCCGGGCTGGAGCGCGCCAACGTCACATTCACCAGCGGCGGCAACGACGCCGATGAAGCAACAACAGGAAGCTTCGCCTCGACCTTTGACAACGGCAAGACGCTCAACGGCACCTTTGAGGTCGAGCTGGCGGTGGTCGACTTCTGACGTCGACTGCTGATTCGATTTCTGGCGTCGACTGCTGAACTCGACTGCTGACGTCGACTGCTGGGCGGGACCAGCAACGGCCGAGGATGGGAATCCGTTTTCGCACCGCGCCGCGGGAGGTACGCCGTCGTCGTGGATCCCCTCCGGCCCCTCTGGAAGCTGCTCGCCCGGCCCCTGGCCCACCCGGCCTGGCCCCGGCTGCGCGCGCTGCTCATCGCCCTGCACCTCGCCGCCGTCGTCGTCGTCGCCTGTCCGGCGCCGGTGGTCGTGCCCGGCAAGAACCAATGGGAGCGCGCCGGCGTCAAGGGCGAGGTGCGCAGCTGGCAGCGGCGGCTCGAGCTCGTCGGCATCCACCTCACCGAAAAAGAGCTCACCGAGACCGTCATGGCCGTGGTGCAGCGCTGGAGCGTCTCGCGCAACAGCGCCGTCAAGCCTTTTTCAGAATACCTCAAAGCCATCGGCGCCCCGCAAGGCTGGTATATGTTTACCGGGCCCGATCGCAGCCCGCACCGCTACGCCGTCGACATCGTCAGCGCCGACGGCCAGCAGGTCCATGTGTTTACCCTGGGCGAGCCCACGGCTCGCCCCGACCTGATCGACCCGGAGCTGCTCGGCGAGCACCGGCTGCGGCGGGCCATGTTCCAGGCGGCCTGGTCAGAGCGCAAGAGCCTGTTCAAAGACGTGTGCCGCTGGTTCGGACACCACATCGCCGAAAAACAGCCAGACACCAAAGAGGTGATTTGCAGCCTGATCGAGTCAGAAGTGGATCACCCATGGCAGAGCAATGTTCATGCGCCTCCGCAGGTGCGCAAGACCGCGCGCTTCCCGCTGCAGCCCGGCGCCCCCGCACCGTCGACCGCGGCACCGGCCGGCGCCGAGGAGCTTGAGGCCAGCAAGGAAGCCCGCAAGCAGGCCCGCAAAGAAGCGGCGCTCGCCCGCGCTGCAGCCCGGGCCACAGTCCGCGCCCCGGTCCGCGCCGGCGGCGGCGCCACACCCGACGACGACGACGCTGGCACCAACGCCGAGGCCGGCACCGCCGCAGGACCTGGGGGTGCACCGTGAAGCCGCACCGCCTGGCCCGCTTCGCCCGATGGCTGGTGGCGACGACGTCCACGACGGAGCCGGCGACGCCGCTGGCGCTGTTTCGCATCGGCGTCGGCCTCTCGGTGCTGTGGCTCATCGTGCCGATGCTCGTCACCACCGTCGGCCACGACGTCGTCGCCTTTGCCTTTGTCGACTCGACCTACCCGCACGGCGGCTACCGCGACCTGCGCGGCACCTGGGGCGCGTCGCTGTTGGGCGGCGGCTCCCCCGCCGTCATCTTTGGCCTGCTGTGGGCGTCGGCGGTGGCCGGGCTGTTGATGGTGCTCGGGCTGTTCGGCCGGCTGCCGGTGCTCGTCGCGGCCATCGCCACGCGCATCGCGCTGTCGCAGAACATGGACGTCTCGGGCGGCGGCGACGCCCTGCTCGGCAACGCCTTGCTGCTGCTGCTGCTGGGCGACGTGACGGCGACGCTCTCGCTCGATTGCTGGTTGCGCACACCAGCAGGGTCACGCCGCTTCCGCGACGACACGCCGGTGCCGGCCTGGCCCCGCAAGCTGGCCGTGGTGCAGCTGTGCATCGTCTACTTCACGACCGGCCTGCAGAAGCTGGTGTCGACGGCCTGGACGCCGCTCGACGGTTTTTCCGCGCTTTATCAGATCTTGCAAAGCCCGCACTGGGCGCGATTTCCTGACCTGATGAAAGACACAGGAGGATGGCTGGCCGTGCCCATGGCCGTCGCCACCGCCGTGACCATCCTCTGGGAGATCACGTTTGTCGTCGTGCTGTGGAAGAAACGCTGGCGCCTGGCCTACGCGGTCGTCGGCGTCGGCATCCACGTCGGCATCTTTGCATTGATGGAAGTCGGCGTTTTCAGCATCGTCTCGGTCGCGTTCTACCCGGTGCTTTTTTCACCTCAGGTCGTGAGCATGAGCCGGGCGCTCTTCGAAAAGGTGGCGCGCCGCCAGACAAACGACGCCGCGGCCCACATGTAGCCGAGGCCGGCCGAGGCAAAGACGACGACGTCGCCGTCTTTCAACAGGCCGCGCTCTTCAGCGAGGCCGAGCGACAAGACCTGATCGGGCGAGCCGAAGTGGCCGAAGTGGTCGAGGTAGATGCTCTGCTCTTGCTGCAGCCCCAGCGACGACAAGATGCCGTCGTGGGCCGAGCGCTTCATGTGCAGGAGCGCGAGGAAGCCAATCGGCCGCTCTCCGGCCGCGCCGCGGATCACGGCCAGGAAGTTGTTCAGGCTGACGGCGTCGAGGCGCTCTTTCATCCCCTTGGGGTCGGGCACGCGCAGGTAGGTCGACGAGGCCGCGGGCGACGACCGCGTCGTCGTCGCCGTGCCGCCCGCCGGCAACAGCACGTCCCGTGAAAATGCGCCGTCGGTGATGATGCGCGTGTCGAGCAGCGTGTTGTGCGGCTCGCCGCCCGTCTCTGATCCGGGCACGCGTTCCAGAACCATCGCCGAGCCGCCGTCGGCGAGGTTGTAGAGGAAGCGGGCGTCGGGATCGCGGTAGTCGACGAGGTCGCCGGTGCGGTGCCCGCCACACAGCAGCACGCGCCGCAAGGCCGGGTTCGAATTCATCAAGCTGCGCGCGACCTCGAGCCCGAGGATCCCCGTCGAGCAGCGCGCCGACAGGTCAAAGGCAAAGGCGTTCACGCAGCCGAGGCGGCGCTGCACGTCGATGGCCGCCGTCCACACGACGTGGTCTTTGTATTCGCTGCCCGTCCAGATGACGGCGTCGACCGAGGCCGGGTCGACACCACCCGGCAACACACGGTTGGCGTCGTCGAGGCCCAGCGCCAGCCGCGCCGCGCCCACGGCCATGTCGCTCGGGTGCAGGTCGGGCGGCGCCCGCCGCTTCTCGACGATGCCCATCTTTTCGACGACCACCGCCAGGGGCAGCCCGCTCTGCGCAGCGACGTGGGCGCCCGTCTCTCGGCCCGCAGGCAAAAAGACCGCGGCGCGGGTGAGGGCGATGCTGGTTGGGGTGCTCATGACGGCTCCGCGATTTGCGCAAGCGCACAGTGCGGTTGCACAATGACGTCGTCAAGCGGATTGTGCATCTGCACAATCCCGGCGGACCCAGCGAGTTGCTTCAGCGGTCAGCGCGTCGACGACGACGCCAACTGACGGGCCGCGGACCTGCCGGCATCGGGCCCGAGCGCCCCTGGAGCGAGCGGCGGCAGCTCGGGCCGCAGGCGCGACGTGACGTCGACGCCGCTGCCGCTGCTGGTAAAGCCGCAAGGACAGCAGCAGCCCGACAGGTTTCCGAGGCCGATGCCCACGGCGACGGTGACCGCGGCGACACGTGCGGCGAGGAAGATGGTGTGACGCATGATCAGTTCTTCAGCGAGGCGGTGGTGAGGCCGGTGCGCACCCGGGGCTGCAGCTCGGGCAGCGGCTCGCGCGTGGTCACTTCGTCGCTGGCCTGGCCACCACCACCGGCGACCGCGGCGCAGACGTAGCAAGGCAACAGACACAGCTGGCAGCCCGAGAGCGAGACAACAGCAACGACAAGGGCGACAGCGGCGAGCGCGCGGTTCTTCATGGCCTCAGGAATAGCACGCCGCCGTTCCAGGGCGACGAGCCCCGTCACCATGCCCAACACAAGCAGGACGTTGGCGCAGTCGCCCAGGTCACGGCGGCTTCGCTGGCCTCCTGGCGTCCTGATGCGCTGGACAATCTTCTGAGCGCGCCGCGCGCCATGGCAGGCTCGCACCATGTGTTCCCTCCACGTCGTGAAGACCCGTCTCGCGCCGCTGCTCGTTGGTGCTGTGCTGGCCTTTGCGTCACACACACGCGCGCAGCTTCCGCCCTCCGCGGGCCCCTTCGTCGACGGGGGACTCAAAGACGGCGTGCACTTCGAGGAGCAACCGCTGGCAGGCACGGCATTTCCGAACCTGCGCGCGACCCTCGACATCGAGGCGCCGGCGGCGCTGGTGCTCGAGCAGCTGTTTGGGACCGGCGCGTTCAACGAGGCGGCCAAGGGCATCTCGTCGCGCGAGATCCTCGTGAGCGAGCCGACGCGGCGCGTGTACTACGAGACCGCCGAGGCGCCGCTCATCAGCACCCGCGACTACGTCCTCGAGGTCAAAAAGGAGATGGACGAAAGAATCAACCTCTACGCGCTGCAATTTCGAACGATCCCGTGGCCGTCGCGGCCTGAGCGCAGCGCGCGCGTGCGCATCACCATCGTCGGGAGCACGGTGGTCACGCCACTGTCGGGTGTCCGCTGCCGCGTCGTGCAGACCGTCTACAGCAACCCCAATGGCAGCATCCCGGCGTGGGTCGCCGCCGGCGCGCAGAAGGGCACCGTCGTCGACAGCCTCACAAGCATCAAGAAAAAGGCCGAAGCGGCTCACCTCGCCAAGGGGCGCTAGCCGGAGCGGCCACGAACCTACGCCGCGCGGGTCCGCCGGCGTTCTGCGTCGGTGGCCTCGATCTGCGCGTTGAGGGCGGCGAGGTCGCGGTGGTCTTTGGGGTGGCCGACGCTCGCCAGCGCCTTGACGCCATCGGCTGCGGTCTTGGCGGTCTGGAGGCGAACGGACTTGGGCAGGAACCACTGGATGGCAGTCATCGCGCCGCGCAACACGGGGCTGTCGATGACGACGACGATGTGTTGCCCTCGATCGGTGGAGATCTCGTCTTCTTTGCCGGGACTCTCGCTCAAGCGTCGGCGCACGTCCGGCGGCGGCACCGAGAGCCCGCGGGCATCAAGAAGCACGGCGTAGGGAGCGCCGCTGCTGTAGGCGGTGTGGAAGAGCTCCATCATGACGTTGGCGTCTGCGATGTTGAGCGCTTCACGGGCCACGATGACGACGACGCTGCCGAAGCGGTGTGTCTGGACGCTCACGCCGGCCCCCGCTGAGGTCGCCGCCACGGCACCAACATGGGGACGCGCCGCTGATACGCGCCGTAGCCGGCGCGACGCGCAGCCTGGCGGCGCTCCATGAGCGGGATCGACACGACCGAGAACAACACCACCATCGCGATGAAGCCTACGCAGTCCGCGGCCGTACCACCTGCGCCGACGGCGAAGAGAAACAGACCGAGCCAGAAGGCGATCTCCCCGAGGTAGTTCGGGTGCCGCGACCAGGCCCACACGCCCTCGTCGAGCACGGGGCGCTCTCCGCCGGGCGGCAGCGGCCGCGCCAGAAACGCCCGCATCTGGCGGTCGGCGACCGCCTCCAGCGCAATGGCGCTGCCCGTGACGGCGACGGCGACGGCGTCGACCCAGCCCATGGCGGCGCCGCCCTGCAGGGCGCTGCGCAGCGGAAGACACCCGAGAAAGACCAAGAGGGTCGGCATCAGGTGAATGCCGACGAACGACGCCAGCGGAAACGCGCGGCCCGTCTGCTGGGCAATCTGTCGATAGCGCCAGTCCTCGTGGTGCAGGCCCTCCCAGCCGCTGGCCCAGTTCCAGGTCAGCCGCAGCGCCCACAAGACCAGCAACGAGACCACGACGACGCGTCGGGCGGGGTCGCCTGCGGGCGGGAGCATCAACAGCCAGATGGCAAGCGCGATCGGCGCCACGCTCCAATAGGGATCGTAGGTGCTGTGGTTCTTCAGCAGCAGGCTGCAGGCAAAGATCGCGACGGTGGCCGCGACGTCGGCGCCGAGCAGCGGCGCCCACACCGACCAGAAGCCCGTTGACGGCGACAGCGGCGCCACCACCTGAAACGTGACGACGGCCACCGCGGCGGCGACGACATAGGCGATGCCAACCACCACCAACGACGCAGCACGTGAGCGCGGGCGCGTCTGGAGCGTGCCGTCACCGGCGGTTGGGGCGGTGGGGGCGGACGCGACAGGCTCGTTGGTGCCGACCATCGCCGGGGCTTAGCGCGCCACGATGGCGCGAACCAACGTGGACAGAGGCCAGCTGAAGCGGCGAGGCGCTGACGTTGACCGCTTCGCTGAACCCTTCGTTTGCTGTGACCAGCTTACGGGTGGACTTTCACCTCCAAGATCGCGCCCCTGTCGGACGCACCAAAAAAAGAGCGCCCCCGCGGGCGCTCCTTCGTGATCGGTCCGTCGTGATCGGTCCGTCGTGATCGGTCCGTCGTGATCGGTCCGTCGTGATCGGTCCGTCGTGATCGGTCCGTCTCAGGCGCGGCTCACGAGAGCCGGGGCTTGAGCTCGTTCTCGAGGTCGGTGATGGCCTTTGAGAAGCCGTCGATGCCCTCTTTGAGCTTGTCGGTGGCCATCTGGTCTTCGGCGTGCATCTTGTCGAACAGCGCTTTGTCGACGTGGATCTTGGCTTCGCCGCGGGCGTCGGCCAGCTTGGGGTCGAGCTTGCGCGGCAGGTCGCCCGTCATGCCATCGAGCTCGGCGAGCAGCTTTGGTGCAATCGTGAGAAGGTCGCTGCCGGCCAATTCAGTGATCTCACCGACGTTGCGGAACGAGGCACCCATGACCTCGGTCTTGTAGCCGTACTTCTTGTAGTAATTATAGATACGGGTCACCGAGACGACGCCCGGGTCTTCGCTGGCGATGTACGAGGCCTTGCCCGTCGACTTCAGGTACCAGTCGAGGATGCGGCCGACGAACGGCGAGATCAGCATGACGCCGGCTTCGGCGCAGGCGACGGCCTGGTGGAACCCGAAGATCAGGGTCAGGTTGCAGTGGATGCCGTCTTTTTCGAGGTTTTCAGCAGCCTTGATACCTTCCCAGGTCGCGGCGAGCTTGATCAAGATGCGCTCTTTCTTGATGCCGGCTTTTTCATACATCGCGATGAGCTCGCGCGCCTTTGCCTCTGACGCTTTTTGGTCAAAGCTCAGGCGGGCATCGACCTCGGTCGAGACGCGGCCGGGCACAATCTCGAGGATCTTCATGCCGAACTCGACGGCGAGGCGGTCGACGGCCAGCTTGATCTGCTCGTCGGGATTCTTGCCGGCGGCTTCCTTCTTGGCGAAGGCGAGGGCGTCGTTCACGACGGAGGCGTACTCGGGCATCTTGGCCGCGGCGGCGATCAAGCTGGGGTTCGTGGTCGCGTCGCGCGGGCGGAACTTCTTGATGGACTGGAAGTCACCGGTGTCGGCGACGACGACGGTGTGGGCCTTGAGCTGCTCGAGGAAGGTGGCCATGGTGTTCTCTCCGGTTTTCTGGGGCTGAGACCCCGTGAGGCTACACCGAAGGCCGAGCGCGCTCCGCTGCTGCCAGCGTGTGGGACAGGCACGACGCAGCGCACCTCAGCGAACCCTCAGCCGAACAACGTCGACAGCGCCGCGGCCGACGACGACGTCGTCACCCCGAGCACCCGTCGGGTCTTTTCTGCCGAGAGCACGAAGGGGTGCATCAGGTAGGGGAACAACGCCGATGGCGCGCGCAGCGACGGCGGCAGCAGCGGCACCAGGCGATCGAGCAGCGGGCCGGCGACGGCGGTGGGCACGTCGACGACGGTGAGGCCGGCGAGCCGGGCGACCTCGGCGTAGGGCAGCCAGTCGGGGGCGCAGGCGTGAAAGACGCCGTCGACGTCGTTGACGTTGTTGGCGTTGTCGTCAGCGGCGGTGACGGCGGCGGCCACGACGGCGGCGACGTCGTCGACGTGGACGAACTGCAGGGGCGGCCGGTGTCCGTCGAGGGCCGGCAGGAAGCCGCGGTGCCACAGCGGCAGCCGGGCCCGGCGCAGGATCTCGGTCAGGTAGCTCCTGGCCTGCCGGCCATAGACGATCGCCGGCCGCACGATGGTCAGCCCCGCGCTGCTGGCTCCGGCGGCGCCCCAGGCGGTGGCGACGACGTGCTCTTGCAGGGCTTTGTCTTCGGCGTAGGGGAACGGGCACGGGCGCGGCGGCGCGTCTTCGGTGAGTGGCACCGGGTTGTCGGCGTGGGCGCCGTAGACGACCGCCGACGACACCAGCACAAGGCGCGTGACGCCGACGGCGCGGGCGGCGGCGACGACGACGCGGCTGCCCTCGTCGTGCAGGCGGCGCATGAGCGCGCGGTCGACGGCGTCTTTGGGCGGGTCGACGCGGGCCACGAGGTGCACCACGCGCTCGACCTGCTGCTGTTGCAAGAACACCGTGAGCGCCGCTGGTGCTGTCGCTTCGAGCAGGTCGATCCGCAGGTGGCCCACCGCCTGCCGCGGACGGGCCCGGTCGACGACGACGACGCGGGCGCCGCCCTCTTGCAGGCGCGCCACGAGCGCCGAGCCGACGAGGCCGGCGCCACCGACGACGGCGATGCTCACGTCTTCGTCTCCGGACCCTGCACGACGACGTCTCTCACGGCTTCACTCGGCCGGCGCGGGGTCGGCCTGGCTCAGCAGCGGCTCAAGCAGCGGCTCGCGCAGCGGCTCGCGCGGCTCGAGCAGCGGCTCGCGCAGCGGCTCGAACATCGCGTCGGTCGTCGTCGTCGCCGTGCCCAGGCGAGCCGGGCGGCCGAAGCGCTTCATGGTGCGCACGTGCGAGGCAAAGGCCTGCGCGAACGTCGCCGTCTCGTGGTACGGCGCGCCGTGGCGCCGCGCGACCTCGCGCACGATCGGCGCCAACTCTGCATAGTGGACATGGCAGATCTTGGCAAACAAGTGGTGCTCGATCTGGTGATTCAAGCCGCCACAGAAGAAGTTGGCGAACCAGCTGTCGGGGGCGAAGTTGGCGGTGGTCTTCAGCTGATGCAGCATCCAGGAGTCGTCCATGCGCAGGTCCGCCGAGGGGCGCGGAAAGGCCGTGGCCTCGACCACGTGGGCCAGCTGGAAGACCACCGCCAGGGTCAGGCCCAGCGCGGCGTGGACGGCGACGTAGCCGACCAGCACCTGCCACCAGGCGTAGCCCGACACCGCCAGCGGCAGGCCGATGAACAGGCCGACGTGAACGGCCTTCCAGGCGATCATGTCGACGATCTTGCCGGTGGGCGCGCGCTTGCCCGAGCGGGGGTCGGGCGCCAGCGCCTGCTGGAAGTCTTTCTTGTACAGCCATACCAGCGAAGCAAACATGTACAGAATAAATGAATAGATGTGCTGAAAGCGGTAAAACCATGCCGGCTGCTCGCGGGCATAGAACAGCAGGAACGGTCCGGGCTCGAGGTCGTGGTCGACGCCGGGGACGTTCGTGTAGGTGTGGTGCACAAAGTTGTGCGCCGTCGACCAGGTGAACGAGCTGGCGCCGACGAAGTCGTAGCTGCGCGCCAACAGCGCGTTGACCCAGGGCTTGTCCGAAAAGGCGCCGTGGATCGCGTCGTGGCCGACGTTGAAGCCGATGGCGGCGCAGAACACGCCGAGCAGCAGGCACACCGCCAGCGCGCCGAGCGGCGGCACCACGCCGGTGACGAGCAGCGCCAGCAGCGCGCCGGCGCCGCCCAGGAAGAACACCGACTTGGCCCACATGCGCGCGTCGGCGTGCCGCGAGAGCCCGCGGGTCGTGAAGTAGGCGTCGACCTGCTCCTTCAGCTCCTGCTGCAGGCCCATCGCAGACGAGGTGGTGTTGAAGCGAATCTTGTTGATCGCGGGCGTCGACATGGCGCGCAGCATGGGCACGGTTCGTCACCATTGCGTCATTCGAAATGTGCGGCGGCGGGGTTGGCGACGACGACGGTTCATTCCCGACGCTCCGACCTGCCTGGGGTGGCGCTGTGGGGAGTCGGCGCGCGACTACTCCGTCGGCACCGGGTCGAAGTTCAAGACGCCGAGGCAGGCGTTTTCGCACGGCGCGGTCTCGGTCGTTTGATCGATACAGGCTCCGGGAATGACGAGGTCTTCACCGCCCTCGAGTCGCTCGACGCAGGTCGCGGCATCGCCCTCGCACAAGCACGGCACCTCACCCGGGTCGAGGTCGTCGTCGAGGTCGTCGAGCGCGTCGGCGTCGGGGTCGCCGAACACCGCGTCTTCGTCGTCGATGACGAATTCGCCG
>JBKJNL010000307.1:0-3447 GCA_046593615.1 Myxococcota bacterium
GTGCCGCGGGTCTCATCGAGCGCGTCTGACCATGGGAAGCGCCACGCACAGGCTGGTGGCGGTGATCGTCCTTGGGCTCGGGGTCGGCTGCGACAACGACAACGACAACGACAACGACAACGACATCGACGACGGCGGGTGTGAGCCCTTCGTGGTCGACGTCGTTTCGTTCGCGCCCGGCGACGGGGCCGGCTTCGGCGCCGACGCGCTGCCGGAAATTTTGTTCGGAGCGTCGACGTCAGACCCGGACGGCGGCGGCACCCTCGACGTCGTCAGCCTCGGCAACGGCGGCTCCATCACCGTCGAGGTCGGCTGCGCCATCGTCGACGGCGACGGCGTCGACTTCGTGGTGCACGAGAACGTCTTTGCCGTGCGCAACTCGCCGACGCTCAACACCGAGGCCGGCCTCGTCGCGGTCTCTGCCGACGGCGAGCGCTTCGTCGGCTGGGACTGCGACGGCGTCGTCGGCAGCGACGACGGCGTCGACGGCTGCGCCGGCATGGCCGCCGGCGGAGACGGCTTCGATCTCGCCACGCTGGCCGGCAAAGACGGCGAAGAGCGCGTCGACGTCGCCCGCTTCGTGCGCATCACCGATCGCGGCGACCAGGCCTGCTGCGGCGGCGGCGACAAAGCCGGCTTCGACCTCGACGCCGTCAGCGTCGTCCACTTCTGATCAGTCGCTGACCAGCGACAGCACGTCGACGACGGCGCGGGCGCAGCGGGCGATGGCCCGCAGGCGGCGGCGTTCGGCCAGGTTTCGGTGCAGCTCGAGCTCGGCGACGACGGCGCGGTCGTCGGGGGATTCTCCCGCCGGGGGCAGCGCGAGGAGCCCGACCATCTTGCGGCGCTCGGCGACCGCCAGTTGCGCTTGCTGCACCTTGCGGGCGGCGCGGGCGTCGAGCACCGAGCGCTCGCGGCTGTTGGCCTGGCGGCGCAGCGCGCTGGCGTCGTCGTCGTCTTGCAGGATCTTGAACAGGGGGACGTTGACGTCGAAGCCCAGGCGCACGTCGTCGGGGCGCCCGGGGTCACGGTTGATCCACGTGGCCTGCAGACGGTTGGGCCACGGCAGGTAGCCGAGCCAGCCCGCGAGCTCGTCGCGCGCGAGGGCCTCATCGAGCAGGCGCAGGCGCTGCTGGCGCGGGTCGACCGAGAGCGCGAGCCGCAGGGTGTCGTCGTCGCCGGGCAGGGGTTGCTGGCAGCGGGCTTCGAGGTCGTCGTCGACGTCGTTGTCGGCGTCGATCAGCAAGCTCAGGTCGTCTCTGGCTTTGTGCAGGTCGTCGTCGATGCCGACGGCATCGGCGGCGATGGCCAGGCGCTCGCGGCCGGCGTCGTCGACGTCGATGATGGTCGCGGTGCCGCTGGCGCGGCGGGCGGCCAGCAGGGCCTCGCGCTCCTGGGCGATGACCAGGGCCTGGCCGAGCAGCGCGCGCTCGCGCTTGAGCGCCGAGATGTCGACGACGAGGTCGCGCACATCGCTGGCAAGATCGCGGGAGTTTTGTTTGAGCTCGGCGCGGGCCGCCGCGGCCTTGAGGTCGGCCGCGCTGGTGCGAACGACGTCGTCGAGGCGGGGCACCGGCACGGTCGCCGAGAGCGCAATCTCATCACCGGCCGAGTAGGGCTGGTTCGTGTTGTTGTTGATTTCGGGAGCAATGAAACGTTGCACGGCGCGGTGCTCCAGGCCGATGCGCACGTCGTCGAATTGCAGCGCGTCGGCGCGGCGCTCGGCTTCGATCTCGAGGGCGGCGGGGCCGTCGTTGGCTTCGGCGGCCTGGCGCGCGAGGGCGACCGCCTCGTCGAGGGTGAGCGTGGCTGACGGCGAGGGAGCCTGCGTCGACACCGCAAGCGCGAGCACAAGCGACAACATCAGCGGGCCTTTTCGACGAGCGCCTTTTTCAAGAGCGGTGATTCGAAGCGCGCGTCAAAGGCCATCCCCGGCAGCGGCGCGGCCAGTCCGTCGGTGAGCTCGACGACGACGGCGCGGGCAAAGGCCGGCTGCTGTGGGATGGGCCGGAAGCGCAGCGGCATCTCGGCGATGGTCGGCGACAGGGCCTTGATGACGCCGCGCCGCTCTCCAGACACGCGGTCGCTGGGCTGCAAAACGACGTCGTCACCGACGTGGATGCGGCGGGCGATGCGCTCGTCGGCCCAGGCCGTGAGCGTGGTCGGCGCACCGTCGACGACGGCGGCAACGACGGTGACGACGGGCAGCTCGGTGCCGACGCTGGCGCCGGCGACGGCAAAGACGTCGACGACGGTGCCCTGGACGGGCGACTTGATGCTGAGGTCGGCGACGGCGTCTTCGAGGGCACGCACGCGGGCAGCCTGGGCGAGAGCCGAGGCCTGGGCCGGAGCCACGCGCTCTTCGGGCAGCATCGGCGACGGCGTCGTCGGCTTCGGCCCCGACGGCGCAGCAGGGGTCGGCCGCTTGCGCTCGGCGAGAAACGCGTGAAGGCGGGCCCGCGATTGTTCTTCGTGGGTGCGGGCCGCATCGACGAGGGCCTGCGAGGTGCGCACACGCTCCTCGAGGCCGGCCTTTTTCAACAGCAGCGCTTGTTGATCGCTCGAGGTCGCCAGGCCTTTTTGCAGCAGGGCCTCGAGGCGCTTGAGCAGCTCGACGATGCCCGCCAGCTCGCCGCGATCGCTGTCGAGGTCGGCGCGGAAGCGGGCGGCGTCGACGGCGGCGCGCTCGACGTCCTGGCCAAGGCCGGCGAGCACGTCGCGATCGGCCTCACGCACGTCGGCGGACTTGGCGAGCACCTCGCTCTCAAGGGCCGTCAGGTCGGCGCGGGCCACGGCCAGCTCGGCCAGCAGATCGGGCGCTTCGAGCACGACGACGACCTCGCCGACGTCGACGGCGTCGCCGGCCTGCTTGTGCACGCTCTTCACGCGCGCGGCCCGTGGCGCGTTCAACGACGCGAGGCGGGCGTCGGCCACGGCCGGCGAGACCGTGCCCAGCGACAACGCCTCGTGCTGCCAGATGACGACGACGAGGGCGACGCCCCACGCCGCCCACGGCAACGTCCGCCGCAGGCGCGGGCGGCCCTGGAACGGATCAAAGCTCAACGGTGGCCTCTTGCATCGAGAGGCTGACGGCGGTGGCGCCGGGCAGGGCGGTGAGCGCGTGCACGAGGCCGGCTTCGTCGCCCTTGTTCTTGAGGGTCACCTGGTAGACGACCTCGACCTGCTCGCCCTGCGAGATTTCGCGCATCGTCACCAACGCAAAGCGTTCGCATTGCTGCTTGAGCGCGGCCATGAGGTTGCCGGTCGCGTCTTGCCCGCGCGGAATTCTCAGGCGCACCACACCATCGTGCTGGCGGTGGGCCCCGAAGCCGGTGAAGCGCAGTCCCGAAACCACCAGCAAAAACAAGGTAGTACCGACGGCGCCCACGGCGAAGTTGCCGGTGCCGGTGGCGATGCCGGCGCCGAAGCTGGCAAAGATGAACACCA
>JBKJNL010000398.1:0-7069 GCA_046593615.1 Myxococcota bacterium
GCGACCGACGGCAGCGACGACGTCGTCGACGCCGGCGGCGGCCACCGCGCTCTGGGTCGACAGCTCGCGCAGCGATGACGCCGCTCGCTCGCTGGCGGCGGCGCTCTCCACGAGGGCGGCAGCGCCGCTGGCGCTGCGGGCGACGAGGTCGCGCACGCGGCTGGCGGCTTCGTTGACGTCTTCGCGCACGACCTTCACCGCGGTCATCGAGTCGTGCACGCAGCCGTCGACGTCTTTGGCGACGATGCGGACCGCGTCGGCGACGGCGTCGACGCGACCGCCCACCGTGCCGAGCTCTTGCACGGCGTCGCGCAGGCCGCCGAGGGCCCGGCGCTGGGACTCGATCATGATGGCGAACGTCGCGGCCAGGCGCGACACCTCGTCATCGCCGCGGACGGTCGGCGCATGGCGGAGGTCGCCGGTCTCGACGATTCGCGTCGTCGCTTCGGTCAGCTCGACGACGGGCGCGACCATGCGCCGGGCCATCAGCAGGGCGACGACGGCTCCCGCCAGAATCAGCAGCAGGGTCATGGCCGTCACGGCATGCAGCGCCTCGTCCACGATCCGTTGCTGCGCTTCGCGCGACAGCACCAGCACGACGACGTGGCCGCCGGCGCCCTCGATGGGGCGGCGACGCACGATGAACTCGTCGGTGTCGAGCGACGCCAGGTCTTCGGGGACGACGAAGCCGGCGACAAAGGTCTGCTCGACCACGCGCTTGCCGGCGACCTCGACGCCGGTCCAGGTCGCGCCTTCGGCAGGCTGCACCCGCGAGAGCGCCTGGGCCATGGCTTCGGTGTCATCGAAGTCGACGGCCGCCTTGAGTGACGACGCCAGCACGCCCACGAGGTCGTCGGCGCGGGCATCGCCGAGGTCGTCGGACGTCCGGTGCAGCGTGACGCCGGCCACGACGACGCCGACGCCACCGACCAGCGACATGAGCGCGATCACTTGCAAAGTCAGGCGTGAGCGGATCGACATGGCGCTGCCAGTCTCTAGAGCCGTCGCGCAGCTGTCATCTTCCGGTGGCGCTGTCGCGGTTTGCGCGGCCGGCTGTGCGCGGTGCGAGCGTGCTTTCAAGCGCCGCCCGCGGCGCGACCCCGCTGCACGGGAGCTCGATGCCCGGTGACGTCGCCTCGCGGTAGGCTTGTGCCACATGCGAAACGTCGTCGTCGCTGCCGTGGTTCTGGTCATCGTCTGCGCGCCGCTGTCGAGCGGATGCCCGTCGCGGGTGCGGCCCGAGCGCGAGCGGATGGGGGCTTCCGAGGTCGCCACCGCCACCGACTTCCCCGATGCCCGGGCCGTGGTGTTGCTCGATCGCACCGAGGTCACGTTTGCCCAGACGGCGAAGGGGATCATCCCGGTCGCCGAGGTGCTGCGCACGCGCCGCATCCAGGTGCTCACCGACGCCGGCCGCGAGCTGGCGCGCGTGCTGGTGCCCTTTGACGAGCGCAGCCGGGTCTTTTCGATCCAGGCCCGCACGCTGAAAGGCGGCGTCGGCGGCAAGATCGTCGAGATGAACGACGCCGCGGTCATCGACGTCGACCGCTTTCCGCAGGGGTAACCCGCCGGCCGCATCTACGACGGCCCGGGCTGGAAGATGGCCCGCGTCCCCGACGTCGACGTCGGCGACATCTTTGAGGTGACGACGCTGGTGCGGGTGCGCGACCCGCGCTTCCTCGAGCCGGCCGTCGTCGGCGGCGACCTGCCGCTGCTGCGCGGCGAGGTCATCGTCAACGTGCAGAAGGGCATCGACGTCGACATGCGCGTCACGCGCCAGGCCGTGGTCGTCGACGTCAAGCCGACGCGCATCCCGACGACCATCAAGCTGCTGACCGAGAAAGCGCCCCTGCCCGGCGCTGCCGGCGCCGATGGCGACGGAACCGGCGACGAAGCCGGGGCCGGCGGCACCCGCTTCGCCTGGGTCTTCGATCGCACCCCGGCGGTGTTTCCCGAGGGCGACGCCGCCGACGGCGCCGCGCTGGCGACGCAGGTGCACCTGTTGTTGAAGAGCGGCCAGGGCGCCTTTCGCAGCATCGACGACATCGCCGCCTGGTACCGCGAGATCGTCGGCACCAACGGCACGCCCGACGCGGCGACCCGGGAAGAAGTGCAGCGCATCGGCGTCAAGGGCGGCAAGAGCGAGAAGCTGGCCACCGTGCAGCGCTACTTGCAGGACGAGATCAAAGACGCGCCGGTCTTCATGAACCTCGCCGCGCTGCGCGCCCGCACCCCCGGCGACATCGTCCGCTTCCAGGTCGGCGACGCCAAGGATCAAGCGAGCCTGTGCCTGGCGATGTTGCGCGCCGTCGGCGTCGACGGCCTGCCCGTGCTGGTGTCGCGGGCCGGCAGCTTTGCGTCGATTCCCGACCTGCCGACGCCGGCGCCGTTCAACCACGTCGTCATCGCCGTCCCCGCGGGCGGCACCTACAGCTGGATCGATCCTTCGACGCCGGGCTTGCCCACGGGCCGCCTGCCGGGGTTCTTGCAGGGCGCGGTGGGCATCCTGGTGACGCCGTCGGGCGGTGAGCTCATCAACCTGCCCGAGGACGAAGCGAGCAAGAACGTCGTCGACGCCCGCCTCGATCTGACGATGGATGCCCAGGGCAACGTGAAGGGACTGCTGCGCGCGAACCTGGTCGGCGTCGACGCGGCCCGCGGCAAAGAGGTGCTCGCCCTGCCCGAGGAGGTGCAAGCCACGGCCGCGCGCGCGCTCTTGCTGGGCGACCCCGCGGGCGATCCCGAGGCCCGCGCCGGCATCGGCTTCCAGGACGTGTTTCGCGTCGCCGGCACCGTCGATCGACCTCGCGGCGGCGACAAAGACGAAGGCCTGAAGCTGCAGGTGCGGCTGCAACCGCTGGTGCTTGGCGGGGGCAAGGGCGGCGCGGGCAAGGGTGGCGGGGCCGACGTCCGCTTCGACGAGATCGTCGGGCGCCCGCTGGGCTTCCTGTGGCGCGAGGGGCGACGCTCGCCGGTCTTCCTCGGCGCGCGCACGACGTGGAAGGTGCGCGTCGACCTGCGCATGCCCGAAGGCATGGGCGTCGCCGAGCTGCCGGTCTCCGTCGACAAGCCCGGCCCGGTCGTCAACATCGAAGAGCGCTGGGCCGTCGCCGACGGCGTGCTGACCTTCCAGCGGACCATCACCGTCAACGAGCGCGTCATTCCGCCCGAGCGCTACGACGAGCTCCGCAGCCCGGTGGTGGCCTCGTGGGCCCGCGCCCAGCAGGTGGTGCGCGTCGTCGCTGGCGGCGATCGCGGCGCCGCCTACGGCTCAGACGACTTCTAACGCTTGGAAAAATGCGAAGCGCTGAGGTCGGCGCGCTCCGGGACCTCGGAGACCTCGGAGACCTCGGTGAGCGGGTCGGCGCTGCCGTGAGCACCCTGGCCAGGGTGGCCGCCCCGCTGCAGGTGGGCTGCCAGCGCCGCGCGCTGCTCGACGTTGAGGATCGCGTGGGCTTTGACGAGGGCCGCGGCGGCGCTGTGGGCGGCGAGCGTGGCTTGCTCCCCCTCGGCGTCGATGAGGGCGTGCAGGGCTTTGACGTCGGCGTCGTCGCTCTGCCAGGCAAAGACCGCGGCGTCCTTCAGGGCCTCGGGCGTCGACAGAAGCGACGCCGCGTCGTCGATCACGGCCGCGAGCAGCGGCTGCAGCGCGGCCCGCTGCTCGTCGGTGGCGTTGATCTCGTCGAGGACGGTGGCGAAGCGGGTGCCGGCGCGCGCCACCAGCTCGTCCCGCGTGGTCGGCGGCCCGTACCCGACCTTCTGCACGAGGCCGGCGACGAAGCGGACCTTCTTCAAGGGCAGTTGCTCCTCGAGCTGCACGCGTTGCGCGGCGGTGAGGGTCTGGTGGATGCGCGCGCCGGCGTCGACGACGGCGTGGGCATCGGCGATGCGGCGGGCGGCGGATTCGTCGATGGCGACGACGAGGGCGGCTTCGTCGGGCACCGCGCTGTTCCACTGCGCGAGCATGACCGCCCGCGCACCGGGGCTGCGCTTCTCGTTGAAGCGGGCCCGCAGCGCGCCGGTCGTCGCCAGGATCTGCTCCTGCTGCTCGGCGGTGGCGTCGACGTCGTGCAGCAGCGTCGTGATCCGACGCGTGGTGCGCGCCTCGCGCTCGGCGGCCGTGGGCTGGAAAACACCGCACGCGCTGGCGGCGACGGCAAGAGCTGTGACGAGAATCAACGTCTTCATGTTTCGTCTCCGGGGTTGCAGAGACTCTGGGGCCCGCGTGTTGCGGCCGATGCAGGCCAAACACGAAGAAGTGTGAAGCGGTGCCCGGCGCAACAACGGCCGACGACGAAAACAGCAGCGCCGGCGCCGTCGCCTGGGAGATGCTGCTGCGCATGCGTGCGACGCCCCACGAGCCGCTTCAGTTCTTGCGATCGCTCACCGCCGGCTTCGTCAGCGTCGTCTTTGCTGTGACCCTGGTGGTCTCGACCGCGCTCGTGCCGGCCTGCACGCGCCCCGAGCCGCGCACCGACAACGTGGACGGCGGGGCCGACGCGCCACAGAAGCCGGCGCAGCAGACGACGCACACGACGACGCACACGACGACGCCGTCGCGGTTGACCTTTGGCATCACCAGCGAGCCCTCGTCGCTGTGCCCGCTGTTCGCCGACGGCGCGGCCACGGCCGAGCTGCAAGGCCTGCTGTTTCGCGAGCTGGTGGCGACGTTGCCGGGCGCGCGACAGCCCGATCTCGACGACGCCGTGCCGCGCCTCGGTGACGGCGCCGTCGTCGACGCCGCCGGCCGCCTCGTCGTCAGCTGGACCCTGCGCGACGACGCCTTTTGGAGCGACGGGCACCCGGTGGTCGCCAACGACGTCGTCGCCGGCTGGACCATCGCCCGCGACCCGACCCAGCAGACCACCACCGGCCGCGACCTGGCCCTGCAGATCGAAGCCATCGACGTCGTCGACGCCCGGCATTTCCGCGTGGTGTGGCGCGGGCCGCAGCCGTCGTTCGCCGACCGCCGCGTGCACCGCGTGCTGCCCGCGCACCTGGTGTTGAACGCCGACGGCACCGCCAAAGACCTCGCGCGCGATGGCTTTTGTCGTCGTCCGATCGGCAACGGCGCGTTCGCGTTGCAAGAGCATGTGCCTGGTGGCCATCTGCTGTTCGTGCGCAACGAGCGGCACCAGCCGCGGCCGCTGCTCGACGAGGTGCTGGTGAAGATCGTCCCCTCGACCGACGCCCTGGCGAGCGCGCTGCGCGCCGGCGACGTCGACGCCACCTTTCCCGCCGGCGGCTTGAGCCCCACCGAAGCCAGCCGCGCCGTCGGCGGCGCCAACCACGGGCTGCGGTTGATCAGCGCGCCCGGGACGACGTGGATCCACCTCGACTTCAACCTCGACGACGCCTGGCTGAAAGACCTGCGGCTGCGCCGGGCCCTGGCCGTCGCCGTCGATCGCCCCGCGCTGGCCGCGGCCATCGAGCCCGGCGTCGACGTCGGCGACACGTTTTTTCCGCGCCACCATTGGGCCCGCGCCGCGGTGCCGCCGATTGCCTTTGATCCGCGCGAAGCCGAGCGCCTGCTCGACGAGGCCGGCTGGCGACGTCCGTCGCCCGGCGCCATTCGCGTCGATGCCCGCGGCCAGCCGCTGCACCTCGAGCTCGCCGCCGCCGCCGGACAAAAGGACACCGAGCGCCTCTTGCAGCTGCTGCAAGCCGCCTGGCGCGACGTCGGCGTCGACGTCGCCCTCGACCTCAAGCCCTTCAAGGTCTTCTTTGGCGAAAACGCCCGCAAGCGCCGCCTGCCGCACCTGAGCTTCTACGCCTGGGTCGTCGACGAGAGCTCGATGGCCACCAACCTGTGGCGCAGCGACAAGATCCCCGACGAGAAGAACGGCTGGAGCGGCCAGAACTTTCCGGGCTGGAAAAACGCCGAGGTCACGCGCCTGCTCACCGAGGTCGACACCACGCTCGACGAAGCCGTCCGCACAGCGAAGCTGGCGCGCGTGCAGCAGCTGTTCGTCGCGGAGCTGCCGGCGTTGTCGTTCTGGTTCCGCCCCGCCGTCGTCGTCGCCGGCGCCGGCGTCGACGGCTTGCAACCGACCGGCACGCTCACGCCGCTCGCCTGGAACGCCGCCGTCTGGTCAAAGAAGTCGAACGTGAAACCCGGCGCGCCCTGAGCGTCTCAGCACGAAGCGACGGCAAAGACGACGTGAAGGCCAGCGGATGACGACGTCGTCATCACGGGCCGGTCTCAGGTGTTCTTCTCGCGCCAGGTGGCAAAGAACTGCTGCACAAAGGCATGGCGCGACGACAGCATCTCGGCCTTGAGGCCGTCGGCGACGATCTCGCCGTCGTAAACAAAGATGATGTGGTCGGCGATCTTGAAGGCGCTGGCGATGTCGTGGCTGATAACGATGCTGGTGACGCCGAGGTGGCGCTTGGCATCGAGAATCATCTCGTCGACCTGATCGGTCGTGATGGGGTCGAGGCCGGTGGTGGGCTCGTCGTAGAGGACGATGGCCGGCTCAAGGGCAACGGCGCGGGCCAGGGCCACGCGCTTGCGCTGGCCGCCGGAGATCTCCGACGGGAAGCGCGGGCCGACGACGTCGTAGTCGAGGGAAAACAGCTCGAAGAGCTCGCGGCACTTCTTTTCGAGGGCCGGTCCCTTCAGGTCTTTTCGGTGCTCGCGCAGCGGAAAGGCGACGTTGTCGGCGTTGGTCATCGAGTCGAACAGCGCGCCGTTTTGAAAAACCATGCCGAACTTCGAGCGCACGCCCTTGAGGGCGCTGGCGCCCATGCGCGAGATGTCGACGCCGTCGACGAGGATCTGGCCGGAGTCGGGCTGCAAGAGCCCGATCATGTGCTTCATGAGCACGCTCTTGCCCATGCCCGAGCCACCGAGGATCACGAGAATCGACCCGCGGGCGACGTCGAGGTTCATGCCCTTGAGCACCTCGCGATCGCCGAACTTCTTGCGAACGTCGACGACGCGGATGATCGGCTGGTCCTTCTGGCCCGCCGCCGACGACGTGATCGCGGTGCGGCCCGAGAGCACCGCGATCACGTCGTCGGCGGCGGGCCAGAAGGACCAGCCGATCATCCGCGTCGTCGACGTTCG
>JBKJNL010000485.1:0-3440 GCA_046593615.1 Myxococcota bacterium
GCAGCGGCTGACGCCGGCGCAGTGGCAGAAGACCGTCGACAAGATGCGCAAGTGGGGCGCCCCGCTCTCCGACGTCGAGGGCGCGCAGCTCGCAGTGTGGTTGGGCCGGCACTATCCCCCTGACCTGCCCGAGCGACGATCGCAGGTCACGGCCGCGCCGCCGGGAGCGACCACGCCACGGGCGTCAGGATCGCCATGAGCGAGCTGTTCCGTGTCTCGTGGCTCTACCCCGCGGCGCTGCTGGCCGTGTCGCTGTTGGTCGCGCTGCTCGAATGGTGGCGACCGTGGCGGCCGGCGCAACGGCAGCTGCGGCCGGGTCTGCTGTCTGACCTCGCCCATCTGGCCATCAACGGTCATTGGCTCGGCGTCGGCCTGTATGCGGTGGCGGCGACGTGGCAGCCGGCGTTCACGTCCCTGCTGCAGCGTCTCGGCGTCGCTGGCTACGCGCACCTCGACGTCGCCGCCCGTTGGCCGGTGTGGCTGCAGATCGGCGTGGCGCTCGTCGTCGTCGATTTCCTGCAGTGGTGCGTCCACCGTTTGCTGCACCGCACGAGCTTCCTGTGGGAGATCCACAAGGTCCACCACTCCATCGTCGACGGCGAGATGGACTGGATCGTGTCGTTCCGGTTCCACTGGCTCGAGGTCGTCATCTACCAGGCGCTCCTCTACCTGCCGCTGCTGCCGTTCGGCTTTGGCGTCGAGGCGGTCATGGTGCACGCCATCTTTGGCACCCTCATCGGGCACCTGAACCACGCCAACCTCGACGTCAGCTGGGGTCCGCTGCGCTACGTGCTCAACAGCCCGCGGATGCACATCTGGCACCACGACGCGGCCGGCGACGAGAAGACCACGAAGAATTTCGGCATCATTTTTTCGACGTGGGATTGGCTGTTTCGCACGGCAAAGATGCCCGACCACCCGCCGGCGCGCCTCGGCTACGACGGCGTCGAGCGGATGCCGAACAACATCCTGGCCCACGCGGTGTGGCCGGCGAGCGAGGCGGCGGGCCCGCGGCGCTCTTCGGCCGTCGTCGCGCTGCTGCTGCTGCTGGGCGCCGTGACCCTCGCCCTGTCGGCGCCATCGTGGTCGCCTCGGCTCGCCGCGCGTCTGCAGCCGCGCGGTGCTGCTCAGCGGGCGACCGCACCTCAGCAACCGCACGACGTCGGCCCCAGCAGCCAACCGGCCACCGTCGACGTCGCTGCGCTGACGCGTGACCCGGCCGCCGCCGCTGCCGGGCTGGTGCGCCTGGGCGCAGACGCCGGTGAGCGAGGCTACGCGCACCCCGAGCACATGGTGTCGGTGGCCGAGCTGCGGGACGCGCTGGGCGCGCCGGACCTGGTCCTCCTCGACGTCCGCCCCGCAGATCGCTTCGCCGCCGGCCACATCCCGGGCGCCCGTCAGGTCGATCGCGATGACTACGCGCAGCGCGAACCGATCCCGGGTCTCGCCCGCCCCGCCGCTGCGCTGCAGGCGGTCTTGCGCGAACGAGGCGTGAGCCAGGGCAGCGTCGTCGTCGTCGTCGGCGACGGTGGACCCGAGCCGTATCGCTTGTGGTGGCAGATGCGCGCCCAGGGCAAGGAGGCGCGCGTGCTCGACGGCGGCCTCGCCGGCTGGAAGGCCGCAGGCTTGCCCACCGCCTCCGGCCGTGGCGAGCCAGCCGGAGGTGCCGGCGCCTCCCCCGGAGATGTCGAGCTGCACGCTTCGTCGGTGCCGCTGACGTGGGACGAGCTCGGCGCCGACGTCGTCGACGCCACGTTGATCGATACGAGGTCGGCGGCCGAGTACGAGGGGCGCGAACAACACAAGGACGCCCGCCGCGCCGGCCACATCCCCGGCGCGGTGCTGGTGCCCTGGCAAGACATGCTCCGCAGCGTCGACGACCAACGGCTGCGCCCGGTCAAGGACCTGAAGGAGCGCTTCGCCGAGGCCGGCGTCGTCGAGGGCCGCCGCGTCGTCTCCTACTGCCAGACGGGCACGCGGTCGGCCGTGGTGATGTTCGCGCTGTGGCAGTTGGGCCGCAGCGACGACGAGGTGCGCAACTACAACGGGTCGTGGTCGGAGTACTCGCGCCTCGACCTGCCCATCGCCACCGGACCCCAGACCCCACAACCCCGGAGCACGCCATGAACCGAGCCGTCGTCGTCGTCGCCGCAGTCGCCTGTGCCCTCACGATGGGCGCCCTCGCCGTGGGCGCTCCGCGCGCCCGGGCTGACGCGCCGGCGGCCCGACCGCACCGCGTGGTCTTTGAGCTGACCAGCGACGACCCCAAGGTCTGGGAAGCCCTGCTGAACAACATCGAGAATGTGCAAAAGGCGCTCGGCGCCGTCGCGGTCGAAGTCGTCGCCCACGGCAAGGGGCTCGCCCTCCTGACCTCGGCCAGGAACGTCGACGCCCCGCTGCGCGACCGGATGGCAAAGGCCACGGGCAACGCCGTCGTCTTTGCCGCCTGCGAGAACACCATGAAGCGGCAAGACGTGAAAAAGGCCGATCTGCTGCCCTTCGCCGTCACGGTCGACGCCGGTGTCGCCGAGGTGGTGCGCAAGCAAGAGACGGGATGGTCCTACGTGCGAACCGGCTCCTGAGCCTGAGCAGCCCTCCCGCGGCCGTCGCGATGACCGGCCGGGGAGGAGCAGGCGGGACTGGCGCTACAGCAGGTTGGCCGCGATCTCGGCGAGCTCCGAGCGCTCACCCTTGGCCAATACGATGTGCGCGGCGATCTTCTCGGCGCGGAAGCGGTTGACCACGTGAATCAGGCCGTTGTTGGTCTGATCAACATAGGGGTTGTCGATCTGGTAGGGATCGCCCGTCAATACAATCTTTGTGCCCTCGCCGGCGCGTGAGATGATGGTCTTCACCTCGTGGGGCGTGAGGTTCTGCGCCTCATCGACAATCATGTATTGCGACGGAATCGAGCGACCACGAATATAGGTCAACGGCTCGATCTGGATGATACCCATATCGATCAATTCCTTGTGGCTGCGCCCGCGCTTCTTTTCCTTCTGCGTCAGGCCCATGAGGAATTCGACGTTGTCAAAGATGGGCTGCATCCACGGGTTGAGCTTCTCTTCGACGTCGCCGGGCAGGTAGCCCAGGTCTTTGCCCATCGGAAAGATCGGCCGCGACACCAGCAGCCGCTGAAAGATGTTCTGGTCGGTGACCTTGCTGAGGCCGGCGGCGATGGCCAGCAGCGTCTTGCCCGAGCCGGCCTTGCCGACCAGCGTGACGAGCTTGATGCTGTCGTCGAGCAGGGCGTCGAGGGCGAAGTGCTGCTCGCGGTTCTTCGGGCGGATGCCCCACACGCCGGCCTTGTACGGATCGAGCGGCACGAGGCGCGTGGTGTTGGTCTCGGAGTCGACCTTGCAGCGGCCGAGTGCCGTGCGCGTCGGCTTCTCTTTGTCTTTGAGGACGATGTATTCGTTGGGCCCGTAGTACGGGTCGGG
>JBKJNL010000487.1:0-5123 GCA_046593615.1 Myxococcota bacterium
CGTGACCACGCTGACCGGCAACGGCTTCCTCTACGACGCGACGACGAACTCGCTGGCATTTGTCGGCGCCTGCCGTCCGGCGAGCATCGGCACCGACATCGCCGTGTCCTACCGAACGTGGATCGACCTCACCGGCGACCCCGAAGGCGAAGACCCGCCCTGCGGCGGCGACTGCCCCGACCCCTTTGTCTGCGTCAACGACCAGTGCCTCTGCCCCGCCGACTGCGGTCTCGCCGCCGGCCTCGATGCGGGTCAGACCTGCGACGCCGTGACCTGCACGCCCGAGTGTCTGCCCGATTGCGGCGGCTGCACCCCCGGCCAGGTCTGCGACCCCAACTCGGCGGGCTGCGACTGCGCCTGCCCGGCCGACTGCAACTTCGGCGGACCGCTGCCCGCGGGCTTCGTCTGCAACCCGTCGACGTGCCAGGCCGAGTGCGGCCCCGGCGGGTGCGTCGGCGATCCGCCGGGCCCCGGCTTCGTCTGCGGCGGCAACTGCGAATACGAATGCGCCGCCGACTGCGGCGGCCTGCCCTCGGCGAACCACCGCTGCAACCAGACGGCTTGCGCTGTCGAGTGCGCTCCCGACTGCAACGCCAACTGCGGCGGCTTCACCACCTGCAACGCCAACACCTGCGCCTGCGAGTGCGTCGCCCAGGCCACCTGCGCCCCCGGCTTCGTCTTTGACGCCGTCAACTGCCGGTGTGCGTGCGACGCGGCGGCCCTCGCCTGCCCGGCCACCCACCTGGCCAACACCGACCAGTGCGCGTGCGAGTGCCAACCCAACTGCAACGGCGCCTGCACCGCCGGCACGTCGTGCAACGCCAACACCTGCACCTGCCAGGGTCTCGGCGGGTGATGGTGCAGACCGTGATCCTCGCCGGTGGCCTTGGCACCCGGCTGTCGGAAGAGACCGCCTTGAAGCCCAAACCAATGGTGGAAATCGGCGGGCTGCCGATCATCCATCACATCATGGATATCTACGCACGGCAGGGCTTCTCTGATTTCACGGTCTGCCTCGGCTATCTCGGCGGATCGATCAAGCGCTACTTCCACGACCTGGTCAGCCTCGCTGAAGACATGACGGTCGACCTGGGCAGCGGGGCCATCCGCCGGCGCCCGGCGCCGCTCAATTCGCCGCTGTCATGGAAGGTGAATCTCGTCGACACCGGGCTTCACACCATGACGGGAGGCCGCATCAAGCGCCTCAATTCCTGGCTGCAGGGCGAGCGGTTCTTTCTCACCTACGGCGACGGCGTCGCCGACGTCGACGTCAAAGCGCTGCTGGCCTTTCACGAGTCCCACGGGCGGCAGGCGACGGTGACGGCGGTGCGACCGCCGGCTCGCTTCGGTGCGCTCGACCTCGACGGCGACACCATCCGCTCGTTTCAAGAGAAGCCGCAGCTCGGTGAGGGCTGGATCAACGGCGGCTTCATGGTCATCGAAAAAAGCGTGCTGGCCCGCATCGGCGACGACGACACCGTCCTCGAGCGCGACGTGCTCTCGCAGCTCGCCGCCGAGGGTGAGCTGCGGGCTTTTCGCCACGAGGGCTTCTGGCAGTGCATGGACACGCTGCGCGACGTGCGCACGCTGCAGGGGCTGTGGGAGAGCGGGCAAGCACCGTGGCGCCGGCTCCCGGTCTGACGGGTCGCGCTGGGCTGAAGGACCTCGCTCTCCGGCATCCCGGCCGCGCGGCGTTCCTCGTCGCCGTCGTGCTCTACCTCCCGACCCTGGCGTTTCCGTTCCTGGATTGGGACGACTTCATGTACGTCATGAAGAATCCGCGGATCCACGATTCTTCGTTGCAGGGCCTGTTCGGGCTGTGGGACATCGGCATTCCCCTCTCCGGGAAGTTCGTCGAGTACTTCCCGCTGCGGGACTCGATCTGGTGGCTTACGTGGATCATCGGCAGCAAGACCCCGGCCGCGTTTCACGCCGTCAACATCGTCGCCCACGGTCTGGCTTCGAGCGCCGTCGTGCTCTTCGCCGGCCGCCTCCGCCTCGACCCGCGGGCCTGCTTGCTTGCCGGCGTGATCTTTGCCGTCCATCCCGCCCACGTCGAATCCGTGGCCTGGGTATCTGCACTGAAAGACCCACTCTTCACGTCATTTTCGTTGCTGTCGCTGTGCCTGCTGATCGACGCCGCCGAAGCGCGACCCGGCGACCGGACGGGACCCCGCTGGGCCCTCTCGGTGGTGGCCCTGGTGGCGGCGCTGCTGTGCAAGTCGCTGGCGCTGGCGGTGCCGATCATCGGCTTGGTGTTCTTGATCAGCAGCCGTCGATCGCCGTGGCTCATCGTGCCCCACGTCGTCGTCGTCGCTCTTTTCCTGCTCGTGTTCCTCGCCGTCGGCGAAGCGAACGACGTGATTCGGGCGCCGCGCGATGGTTCGCGGTTGACGAGCCTGCTCACGGGCGCCTGGTGCCTGCCGCGCTACCTCCAGCTCGCGTTGGTGCCCGCCGGGCTCGCGCCCTACCACGCGGTCACACCCTACGTCGCCGGCCTCGACGACCCCCGCGCAGTGGTCGGCGTCGCCGTCGTCGTCGTCATCGTCGCCGTCGGCGTCTGGGCGCTCGTGCGGCGGCACACGCTCGTGGCCGTCTCGCTGGCTCTGTTCGTTGCCCCGCTGCTGCCGGTGCTGCACCTCGTCGCGATCCCGATCGATCTCGCCGATCGCTTCCTCTACCTGCCGATCTGCGGCGTCGCTGTCGCCGTCGGCGTCTTGGCCCGCGGACGTGTCGAGCTCGTTTTCATTGCCTGCGTCCCGCTCGGCGCGCTGACCCTGCTGACCGAATCCGCGTGGTCGGATGACGTCGCCCTCTGGAGCGTCGCCGTCGACGGTGACGGCGAACCGCGCGCCATGCCCTGGATGTTCCTGGGCAGCGCGCACAAGGCCCGCGGTGACCTCGACGCCGCCGAGGCCGCCTACGCGCAAGGGCTCGCGCGCCAACGCTCTGCTGCAGGCTGGTTGATCGGCAGCAACCACCGCCGCGTCGCGGAGGTGGCCTTTGCCAAGGGCGAGCTCGCGCGCGCCGAGCACCACGCGCGCATTGCCGCGGTCGCCAGCGACGACGCCGAGCCCTGGGGGATGCTCAGCTACCTGGCCCGCGCGCGCGGCGACACCGAGACCGCCGTGCTCGCCGGAGCCCGGGCCCGCGCCGCAGCACCCGACGACGTCCGCATGGTCGAGGCCTACGGCCGCGCGCTGGCCGCCGCCGGTGACGTCGTCGCCGCCCGCCGCGAGCTTGAGCACGCCGTGTCGCGCGACCGCAAAGGCTGCGCGAGGCTCGGCGCTTTGCTGAAGCAGGTCGGCAGCGACGTCTGCGCGCCGTAGCTGCTATCAGCGGCCGATGCGCGCCTTTGTCACCGGTGCCAGCGGGATGGTCGGCTCACAGCTCGTCAAGCAGCTGCTGGCCCGCGGTGACGACGTCGTCGTGCTGCTGCGCGATCACGATCCGCAGAGCGAGCTCCTGCGCTCGGGCGACCTCACCCGCACCGCTGTGGTCAGCGGCGCCCTCGAAGACCTCACCACCGTCGAGCGGGCCCTGGCCCAGCACGGGCCAAGCGTGGTCTTCCACCTCGGCGCCCAGACGCAGGTCGGGGCCGCCGTGCGCCAGCCCGTCGACAACTTCGAAGCCAACGTGCGCGGCACCTGGAACCTGCTTGAGGCCTGTCGCCGTCAAAAGGACCTGCTCCAGGCCATTGTCGTCGCCAGCACCGACAAGGCCTACGGCGACCACGGCGGCGTCGCCTACACCGAAGACATGCCGCTCGACGGCAAATTCCCCTACGACGCCTCCAAGGTCGCCGCCGAGATCGTGGTCAAATCCTACGGCGCCACCTACGGCCTGCCCGTCGTCACCGCCCGCTGCGGCAACATCTTTGGCCCGGGCGACCTCAACTGGTCGCGTCTCATCCCCGGCACCATCAAAGACGCGCTCGCCGGCCGACGTCCGGTGGTCCGCTCCGACGGCACCCTGGTGCGCGACTATTTCTTTGTCGACGACGCCGCCGCCGCCTACCTCGCCCTCGCCGACGCCGCCGCCGACGCCGCCCGCGACGACGTCAAAGGCCAGGCCTTTAACTTCTCCGCCGACGAGCCGCTCAGCGTGCTCGAGGTCATCGAGCACATCGGCCGGGCCCTCGGGCACCAGCTCGACCCCGAGGTCCAGAACGTTGCCCGCCACGAGATTGCCGCCCAGCGGCTCTCGTCGGCAAAGGCGGCGCGCGTCCTTGGATGGAAACCACACAACACCTTTGATGTTGCGCTGGGCAAAACCATTGCCTGGTACAAAGCGTTCCTCGGAGCCAAGCCTTGACCCCGACCTCGCGCATCGCCGGCGTCGCCATCCACCCGTTGCGCCAGATCCCCGACGAGCGCGGCAAGGTGCTGCACATGCTCAAGGCCAGCGACCCCTGGTTCCAGGGCTTCGGCGAGATCTATTTTTCGGCCATCTATCCTGGCGTTATCAAAGGATGGCATCTCCACAAGAAAATGATCATCAACTATGCGGTGCCGCACGGCCGCATCAAGCTGGTGCTGTTCGACGACCGCGAAGGCAGCGTCAGCCGCGGCGTCGTCGAAGAGCACTACCTCGGGCCCGATCACTACTTCCTGGTGCAGGTGCCGACCTTTGTGTGGAACGGCTTCAAGGGCTGCGGCACCGAGGCCGCCCTCGTCGCCAACTGCGCCAGCATCGGCCACGACCCCGACGAGATCGTGCGCCTCGATCCGTTCTCGCCGACCATCCCCTACGACTGGGCGTTGCAGCACCGATGAAGGTCGTCGTCGTCGGCGCCGCTGGCCTGGTGGGCCGCCACGTGTGCGCCGCCGCCGTCGCCGGGGGCCACGACGTCGTCGCCCTCGCCCGGACCCTGCCCGACGGCACCCCCTTTGATCTGGCCGCGCCCACCCTGAACGCCGGGCTGGTCGACGTCGTCGCTGGCGCCGACGTGGCCGTCTGGGCCGCCGCGCGCCCGTCCGTCGAGGGCTGCGAGATCGATCCGGTGGCGACCCGGCGCATCAACGTCGACGTCGTCGGCGACGTCCTGGCCCGCCTGGCCGACGCCGTGGGCTTCATCGCCTTTTCGTCCGAGTACGTGTTCGACGGCGACAAGCACCGGCAGG
>JBKJNL010000521.1:0-4459 GCA_046593615.1 Myxococcota bacterium
CTCTTCGAGCGCGGCGTCTCGCGCATCGGCGCCGAACAAGAGCTGTTCCTCGTCGACCGCGCCTACCACCCGACCAAGGGCGCGCTGAAGGTCCTCGAGCGGATGAACGATCCGCACTTCACCACCGAGCTCGGCCTCTTCAACCTCGAGGCCAACGCCTCGGCGCAGCCCTTCTCCGGCAACTCGCTGTCGGCTATGGAGACGCAGCTGCGCACGCTGTTCGAAAAGGTGCGCGAGGCCGGCGAGCCCATCGGGGTGCTGCCGATCATGTGCGGCATCTTGCCGACCATCGACAAGACCGACCTCAGCCTCGACAACATGGTGCCGAACCCCCGCTACCTGAGCCTCTCGGGCGCCATGAAGAACGCCCGCGGCGAGGCGTTTGATTTCTCCATCCGCGGCATCGACGACCTCGACATGCGCCACGACTCGGTGATGGTCGAGGCCTGCAACGCCAGCTTCCAGGTGCACCTGCAGCTCGCCGAGCCCGAGCGCTTCGCCCACAGCTACAACCTCGCGCAATTCCTGTGCGCGCCCGTGCTCGCGGTGTCGGCGAATTCGCCGCTGCTGTTCAACCGCCGCCTGTGGGCCGAGACGCGCATCGCGCTGTTCGAGCAGAGCTGCGACATCCGGACCCCGGGCCTGCACCTGCGCGAGCAGATGGGCCGCGTGTCGCTCGGACGGCAGTGGCTCAAGGGCGGCGTCGTCGACGTCTTCAAGGAAAACGTCTCGCGCTTCCGCCCGCTGGTCGGCGCCACCTTCACCGACGAAGACGACGCGCTCAAGGCCCTCGACGAGGGCCGCGTGCCCACGCTCAAGGCGCTGCGCACCCACAACGGCACGATCTACCGCTGGAACCGCGCCTGCTACGGCGTCTCCGAAAACGGCAAGCCGCACCTGCGCATCGAGCTGCGCGTGCTGCCCGCCGGCCCCACCGTCGTCGACGAAATGGCCAACGCCGCGCTGTGGCTCGGCCTCATGAGCGAGATGACGGCGACCATCGAAGACATCAGCCAGCGCGTCTCGTTCGACGCCGCCCGCTCGAACCTCTACGCCGCCGCGCGCGACGGCATTCGCGCTCGCTTGACCTGGCTCGACGGCGAAGAGGTGCTCGCCCAGGGCCTGCTGCTCGAGAAGCTCTTGCCCATGGCCAAGAGCGGCCTCGACCGCGCCGGCATCGACCCCAAAGAGAGCGACAAATACCTCGGCATCCTCGAGCGGCGCGGCCGCACGCTGCGCACGGGTGCGTCGTGGGCGCTGTCGTCGTGGAACGCCATGACCGGCAAGGGCACCGCCGGCTCGCGGGCCACCGCCATCGTCGCCGCCACCTACGCCCGCCAAAAGGCGAATCCGTCGCCGCCGGTGTCGGAGTGGGAGCTCGCGACCCTCGACGAGCGCGACACCGCCAACACCGACTACCAGAAGGTCTCGCAGCTGATGCTGACCGACATCGCCACCGTCGGCCCCGACGACCCCGTCGAGCTGGTGCGGGCGATGATGGATTGGGATCGCATGCGCTACGTCCCCGTCGAAGACGACGCCGGCCGCCTGGTCGGCATGGTCAGCCAGCGGGGTGTGCTGCGCCACCTGGCCCAGCACCAGTCGCCAGAGAAGGGCCCGCCCGTCGACCTCGGCATGACCGCCGTCTCCGACATCATGCGCAAGGAGCTGGTCACGGTCACGCCCGACACCTCGACGCGCGACGCCGCAGCGCTCATGCGCAAGCACCGCATCGGCGCCCTGCCGGTGGTGCAGGGCGACCACCTGGTGGCCATCCTCACCGAAGAAGAATTCCTCGGCTTCGCCTCCAAGGTGCTCGACTGGCAATCCAAGCTGCCGACGTCGGCCGAGGGCGCGCCCGTCGAGGACGCCCAATGACCTCGACGCAGAGGTCAACCCACGCGCCGCGCGGGCTCTCCATGCCGCCGCAGGGCGTCGCGTCAGCAGCAGGGCGCCGCGTCCGGCGCACGTCGACCCAACGCGTGCTGTGCCACGTGCGCCCGCCGCGCGAGCTCGGGCCCGCGCAAAACACCGCCACGCTCGTCGTCGTCGCCGGCATCCATGGCAACGAGCCCGCCGGCCTGCACGCCGCCGCCCGTGTCTTCAACGAGCTGGCCCGCCTCGAGCGCGAGGTCGGCCTGGCCCTGCGCGGCGAGCTCGTCGTCATGCGCGGCAACACCCAGGCCCTCGATCGCGGCGTGCGCTTCCTCGAGCGTGACCTCAACCGCGGCTGGCACGAAGAGTCCGTCGAGCGCCTGCGGCGCGCCGACCAAGCCGCCCTTGACGCCGAAGACCACGAGCAGCGCTCGCTCATCGACGCCCTCGACGTCGTTGTCGACGACGCCGCCGTCCGCGGCGCCCCCGTCGTCCTCGCCGACCTGCACACCTCCTCGGCGCCCGGGGTGCCCTTCGTGCTCTACGGGGCGAGGCCCGCGCAGCGCGACTTCGTGAAAACCTTTCCGATCCCGGTCGTCAGCGGAATTGTCGAGAAGGTCGACGGCGTGCTGTCGGAGTTTGTTTCGCGCACGCGTGGCGCCGTCACCTTTACCATCGAGGGCGGTCAGCACGAGGCCCCCTCGTCGGTCGACGCTCTCGAGGCCGCGCTGTGGCTCTGCCTGCAAAAGGCCGGCATCGTCGACGAAGACGTGGCCGCCGCCCCCGTGGCCCGGGCCCAGGCCCTGCTCGAGACCCTGCGCGGCGACCTGCCCCGCATGGTCGACGTCGTCTCGCGCCACGCGATCACGTCGGCCGACGAATTCGTCATGGAAGGCGGCTTCAGAAACGTCGACCGCATCGGCAAAGGCCAATTGCTGGGCCGCGACTGCCGCGGCGAGGTCCGCGCCAGCGAAGACGGCGTCGTCGTGCTGCCGCTCTACCAGAAGCTCGGCGACGACGGCTTCTTCTGGGGCCGCGAGGTCCACGCCGATTGAGCCACCAGGAGCACCGCGATGCCGCAGGACCGCCAGCGACAGCTCAGCAAAGACGGCCGCTGGATCTGCTTCAAGCAGACGTGGGGGATGTTCTGGAAGCTGGAAGGGACCGCCCCGCGCCAGGGCGTGACCGACCACGGCGACGTCGACGCCCGCAGCAAGCAGGCGATCGGCGTCGAGCAGGCAAAGGCGCGCGTTGACCGCTGGGCCGCGCAGCACGTGAAAGATGGCTGGGTCGAGACTGGCGTCGGCTGGGCCGAGCTGCCGTTCAATCCCCTGAAGCAGACCGCGACGCCGAAGCCAGCCGCGCCGAAAAGAGCCAGCCCCGAGACGAAGAGCGCCACGAAGAAGCGGCAGGCGAAGAAGCCGCCTGCGAAGAAGCCTGCAAAGAAGCCGCCTGCGAAGAAGCCTGCGAAGAAGCCGCCTGCGAAGAAGCCTGCGAAGAAGCCGCCTGCGAAGAAGCCGCCTGCGAAGAAGCCGCCTGCGAAGAGCCGCCGCTGACCTTTCGCGCGCGGCGCGGCTCAGGTCGACCGACGCTCAGGCGCCGATGCGCCAGCTCTTCTGGTAGCCGGTGTCGAGGTCGGCGATCTGCACCTCGACGAGGCCGTGGGCGTCGATGACGTAGCGCTCTTCGACGATGGGCCCGCTCGGCTGGCGACACACCTGCACCGCGTGCAGGTCGCTCTCGCCACGCAGCGTCGGGTCAAAGGCAAACAGCACCTCGGCAAAGGGCACGAGGTCGCCGCGCGGCTCGCCGTCGTCGTCGACGGCGCTGCACTCGACGTAGCGGAACCAGCCGATGTTGTGGGCTGCCCGATAACGGCGGGTGACGACGACGCCGGCGCTGGTCTGCTCGGCGCTGGGCACGGGGGTCTCGGGCAGGAAGATCGGATCGAAGCGCACCAGCGCGCCGGCCTCGCGATCGCGGAACACGCCAAAGCCGCGCGACAAGCGGTCGGACAACGAGAAGCCCGCGTCGGCGTCGGCGGCGATGGCCAGGCCGATGGCCGTCGAGGCCCCGGGGTGCGGCGAGCGGTGGACGCGGCGGCCGAAGCGCTCTTTCAAGAGGCGCGGCACGAGCGGCAGGCCACTGGCGCCCCCCACCAGGTAGATGCCGGCGATGTCCGAGAATGCTCCTTCTCCGGCGGTTTTGTCGTCGTCGTCCTTCAGGGGGCTGGCCGCGCCCCCGGCGTCAGCGTTGCTGTCGCTGTCGCGCGACAGCAGCGGGCGCATGACCGCCAGCGATTGCTCGACCAGCGGCAGGCAGCCGGCAAAGAAGTCGTCGACCGAGACGTTGACGGTGCGGTCGCCGAGGGGCTGCTTCGAAAACGGCAGCGGGACATCGATGCTGAGCTTCTTGGACTGCGGCTGCAGACGCTCTTTGGCTTCGCGGCAGTGCTCGCGCAGCACGTCGAGCTGGGCCGGCGACAGCGCCGACGCCGTCACGTTGGCCGCGGCCAGCGCGCTCGCCATCAGCACGTTGTCGAAGTCGTCGCCGCCCAATCGATTGTGGCCGGCGGTGGCCACGA
>JBKJNL010000544.1:0-7411 GCA_046593615.1 Myxococcota bacterium
CAGTGTCGCAGCGATGTGCGGGTGTCGTCGGCGCTGTTGCGCGGGCTGGTCGACCCTGACCCCTGGGTCCGCTATTACGCCTGCCAGTCGCTCGGGAAGCTGGCCCTCGAGCCGAGCGCGCCGGCCATCGAAAAGTTGCTCGCCGACCCCGCTGGCCAGGTGCGCGTCGCCGCCGTCGAAGCGCTCTCGCATCTGCAAAGCGACGCCGCCCACCTGGCGCTCAGCCGGGCCGCGACGTCCCCCGAGCCCGACGTCCAGCGGGCTGCCCTCATCGGCCTCGGCATGGCCGGGCGCGCAGAGTCGCTGCCGGTGTTGTTGGCCGCGTCGGGCTCTGATGACGCGTCGACGCGGCTCGTCGCTCTGTCGGCGCTCGCCGAGCTGAAAGCGCCGGAGGTCCTGCCGGTCCTCGCGCGGGCCGCCACCGACGCCGACGAAAGCGTGCGGACCGCGGCGCTGGGGTTCCTCGCCAGCCGCGCCGGTGTCGAGGCCACGCGCGTCATGATTGGCTTCCTCGGCGAGAAAGGCGCGCAGGCCAAGGTGTTGGCAGCGCTGACCGTGCCCGTCGCCGGCCGCGTCGAAGGCGTGCTGCAGGCCCTCGCCGGCGCCGACGAAGAGCTGGCGCCGCTGCTGACGTCGGTGCTCGCGCGCTTGAACCGCAGCGACGCGACCGCGGCGTTGCACCAGGCGCTGGCGTTGCCGAGCGTGGCGGCCCGCAAGGCGGCGGCGACGACGCTGGCGGCGATGGGCAAGAAGGCCCTCGACGTGCTGCGCTCGATGGCGAGCGGCGATCCTTCGCCCGAGGTGCGACAGCTGTGCGCGCTGTTGTTGGCCGGATGACGGCGTGATCGGTGAGCTCCCGCTTTCGCCCCAGGTCTTTTCGATCCTGACGTCGCTCATCGAGGATCGGGCCGGGCTGACGTACGCCCTCGACGACCGCGACCTGCTGGCGAGCAAGGTGTCGGCGCGGGCCGTCGAGCTCGGCTACCAGACCGTGCTCGATTACTACTACTACCTCCGCTACGACGCCGACGGCCCCGCCGAGCTCAGCCGGCTCGTCGAGCTGCTGCTGGTGCACGAGACGTTCTTTTTTCGCGAGCTCGACCAGCTCGAGATGATGATGCGGGTGTTCTTGGCACCTCTGGTCGAGGCGCACCGCAAGGGCGGACGGCGGCCGCGGGTGTGGTCGGCGGCCTGCTCGACGGGCGAAGAGCCGCTGACGGTGGCCATGCTGCTGGCCGATCGCGGCATGCTCGGCGACGTCGACATCGTCGCCAGCGACCTCAGCGGCCCCGTGCTCGAACGGGCCCGCTCGGGTCTGCACGGGCGTCGGGCGATCCGGGTGTCGGCGCCGGCGGCGCTGGCTGCTCGCCACCTGACAGCGACCGACACCGGCTGGCGCGTGGCCCCCGAGTTGTTGGCGGCGATCAGCTGGCACCAGGTGAATCTCATCGAGCCGGCGCAGGTGGCGCCGCTGGGCACCTTTGACATCGTGCTGTGCCGGAACGCGCTGTTCTATTTCAAGGACAGCACGGCGATGGCGGTGGTGCGGTCACTGACCGGGCGCCTCGTGCCAGGCGGGGCGCTCTTCGTTGGCGTCGCCGAATCTTTGCTGCGGTTCGGCGGACCGCTGGTGTGCGAAGAGCACGGCGGCGTGTTCGTCTACCGGAAACCAGGAGCACCATGACCCGACGCATCCGCGTGCTTGTCGTCGACGACTCGGCGTTCGCCCGCAAGGTCATCCGCGACTCGTTGTCGGCCACCGCCGACATCGACGTCGTCGGCATCGCCCGCGACGGGCTCGAGGCCCTCGAGAAGATCGCCGAGCTGTCTCCCGACGTCATGACCCTCGACCTGGTGATGCCGAACCTCGACGGCATCGGCGTGCTCAAGGCGATGCTGCCCGAGGGCGCGCCGCGGGTCATCGTCGTCAGCATCTCCGACAAGCAGAGCGAGCTCGCCGTCGAAGCCCTGCTGTTGGGAGCCATCGACGTCGTGCACAAGCCGACGGCCCTGGCCAGCGATCAACTCTACGAGCTGGGCGGCGAGCTGGTGGCCAAGGTCCGGGCCGCCGCTGAGGCCCGGCCCCTGCGCCTGGCGCCGGCGCCGGCGCGGCACCGACCGTCGCCGGTGGCGTCGTTGCAAGGTCCTGCGCTCGTGGTGCTCGGCACGTCGACGGGCGGGCCGCAGGCGCTCACGCGCCTCTTGATGGCCTTGCCCGGTAGCTTCCCGGTGCCCATCGCCATCGCCCTGCACATTCCCGCCGGGTACACCGACTCGCTGTCGCGCCGCCTCGACGACTCGTGCGAGCTCACGGTGCGCGAGGCCTCGCCGGGCCTGGTGTTGGCGCCCGGCACCGCGACCATCGCCCGCGGTGGCCTGCACCTGAAGATCGCGCGCGACGCCGACGGCACGCTGCGCGCGGTCCTCGACACCCGGCCCACCGACACCGCGCACTTCCCCTGCGTCGACGTCTTGTTCGAGAGCGCCGTCGAGGCCTGCGGCGGGCGGCTGCTCGGCGTCGTCTTGACCGGCATGGGCGACGACGGCACGAGGGGCTCGGGGGCCATCCACCGGGCCGGTGGGCGCACCATCGTCGAAGCGGCGAGCTCGTGCGTCGTCTACGGCATGCCGCGCAGCGTGGTCGAGGCGGGCTTCGCGGCGCGCGAGGTGTCCCTCGACGACATGGCAGCGGCGATGGTGCGCGAAGTCTAGAAGCCCGGGTGACCCGCTCCAGGGCCGCTCGGGCCTGAGCAGCAGCTTGAGCCGACGGCCGGTTCGACGCTGGGGCGCTCGCCAGATTCATCTGTGAAATCAAAGACATGCGTTGATGCGTGTGGGGCGGCGTCGGCATCGCCGCGGCCGCTTTTCAGGCGGGTTCCGCAGGCGCATAGAGGGGCCTCATGCTGCTGAGGTGCCCTGTGAATCGTCTGCTCTCGGTCATCGCCGTCCTTGCTCTCTCCCTGTCGGCCAGCTGCGCCCCTGAAGTCCCCGACGGCGACGAAGGCGAGGGCGAAGCGGCGGGCGAAGGCGAAGGCGAAGCCGTTGGCGAAGGTGAAGGCGAAGCCGTTGGCGAAGGCGAGGGCGAAGCCGCGGGCGAGGGCGAAGGCGAAGGCGACGTCGGTGAAGGCGAAGGCGAAGGTGAAGGCGAAGGCGAGGGTGAGCCGCCGGTTCCCGCCTGCGCGCTCGACTCCGATTGCTCGCTGGGCTTTCTCTGTGTCGACGGAACCTGCGGCCCCGGCTGCACCAACGATCGCGACTGCCCCGACAGCCTGAGCTGCGACGTGGCCCTCGGCGCCGACGGCCGCTGCGTGGCCTGCGTCGACGCCGGCGACTGCGCCGCCGGTGAGGCCTGCCAAGACAGCCAATGCCGCCAGGCCTGCGCCACCGACGCCGACTGCGGCGGCGACGTCTGCGACCCCGTCGCCCAGGTCTGCGTGCAGTGCCTCGTCAACGACGACTGCGACATCGGGACCCTCTGCACCGACCAGCGCTGCGTGCTCGGCTGCAACGTCGACCGCGACTGCGCCGCCACCGAGGTCTGCGGCGCCGCCGGGTTGTGCGTCGAATCCTGCGGCAGCAATGCCGACTGCCCCAACGGCACCACCTGCGACGCCGCCACCGACGTCTGCACCCTCGGCTGCGCCGGCGACGACACCCGCTGCAACGAGCGCCAGGGAGACGTCTGCGGCCCCGACGACCGCTGCGTCGCCGGCTGCACCGACGACACCGACTGCGACACCGGCTTCGTCTGCAGCGCCGACAGCGTCTGCGTGCAGGGCCAACCCGGCGACAACCCCGCGTGCACCGTCAACGACGACTGCGGCCGCTTCAGCCCCACCCGCTTCTGCAACGACGGCGGCGTGTGCGTGGGCTGCCTGGTGCAGACCGACTGCGGCGACTTCCTGCAGTGCCTCGCCGACCAGCAGTGCCACGCGCCCTGCGGCCAGGACGGCGGCTGCTTCGGCAGCCAGGTCTGCGACGCGCCCAACAACGTCTGCGTCGACTGCAACGTCGACGGCGACTGCGAAGCCGGCAAAGGCTGCGCAGACCACGTCTGCGTCGTCGTCGTCGCCGCCGAGCCGCTGTGCGCCGATTGCCAGCAAGACGACGCCAGCTGCGGCCCGGGCAACCTCTGTGTGCAGCGCACCATCGACGGCGGCTTCACGCCGATCCGCGAGACGGCGTGCGGCACCGATTGCTCCGATGGCACGGCGTGCCCGCAGGCGTTTGCCTGCGAGCTCGTCGTGCGCGGCGGCACGGCGGTGGGCGCCCAGTGCGTGCCGTCGTCGCGCGCCGTCGATGTGCAGAGCTGCGTGGCCGTGCGCGAGGCCCGCGACAACGCCGCCTGCGTCATCGACGACGACTGCGGCATCCCGCAGGTCGACGACGGCGCCTGCGTCGACGGCGTCTGCTCGTTGCCGTGCGCCATCGATCAAGACTGCTTCGCGGGCGAGACCTGCGCTCCGGTCATCGGCAGCGACCGGCAGGCCTGCCAGTAGACGAGCGATCGCTGACGTCAGCAACGTCAGAAACGTCAGTGACGAGGTTGAAAAAGACGCGGCGCCCCTCGGCGCCGTTTCTTTTTTTTCGATCTCACAGCGTTGTCAGCGGTCAGGCGAGCGGGCCGCGGGCGGCGACGATCGGGATCGCTTCGGCCGCGAGCCCATCGCGGTCGAGCAGCGCGTTGGCCGCGAGCTTGCCGCTGACGACGGCGCCTTCCATCAAGGCCACGGGGGCGTCGACGCGCACCCAGTCGCCGGCCAGCACCAGGTTGGCCACCGACGTCTTTGTCGACGGCCGGTGGCGGTGGTCGCCGGGCGCGAAGCGGGTGAATGACGACTGCAGCTGCGCCTCGCGGTGCAGCACGCGCGCGCCGCCGAGCTCGGGCAAGACCACCAGCAGCTCGCGCCACAGCGCCTCGGCGAGCACCTCGACCGCGGCCATGCGCTCGAGCGGGATGGCATAGGCGTGGGCTTCGACGACGCTGCCGCCGTGGCGTCGGGCCCACGAGCGCGAGGGCTCCTGGAACTGCGAGTAGATGGCCAGCGAGTCCAGGTAGACGAAGCGCGCCGCGGTGAAGAACGGCGGGCGGTCGACGTTGACGGGGCGGTCGACCCAGAAGCGCACCACGCAGAACGGCTCGCTCTCGGCGATCGAGCGCGTGTCGATGGGCAGCGCGCTGCGCTCGATCAAGCCGCGCGCTCCGCGGGTGTCGGCGGCGATGACGACGCCGTCGCAGGCGACGAAGCGCCCGGCGGACGCGGCGACGGCGATGGTGTCGTCGACGATCGGCAGGCGGCGCAAGGGCGTCTTTGGCGGCCCGGCGGTGGGCACGCCGGCCTGGTCGAAGCGGCCGCCGTGGCAGGGGCAGGCGAAGCCGTCGCCGGTCGGCTGCACGGGGCATCCCTGGTGGGTGCAGCGCAGGTCGATCGCCAGGCCTGCGCCTCGCTCGCCCTTCCTGCAGAAGAACGGCACGCCGCCGACGTCGACGACGGCTTCGTCTTTTTCTTGCCAGTCGATGCGTGTGACGACGACGGCGTCTTCGCGGCCGACGACGACGCCGGTGGCAACGCCGCCTTCGACGACGACGCGCGCGATGGGCGCGCCGGTCTCGATGGTGACGCCGAGGGAGCGCGCGCGACGGGCCAGCGGCTCGACGACGGCGGCGGCGCTGTCGATGCGCGCGAGGTCGAAGCCGAGGCCCGTCTCGGCGCCGGTGAAATAGAAGTGAAAGAACTTGAAGGCCTCGGCGGCCGAGAGGCGCTCCATGCGGTTGAGCGTCGTCTCGCCAAAGGGGCGCAGGATCAAATCGGTCATCGCCGTCGGCACCCGCGCCTGCGCCGCCCACGTCGCGAAGTCGACGTCGTCGAAGTCGCGAAACGTCGTCGCCGGATCGAACCGGCACAGCTCGAGCAGGCCCTCGGCGTGGCGGAAGTCGGCGAAGCGCAACGACGGCGAGCGGCGGATGACGTCGAGGAGATTGAGCGGGAACAGCGTCGTCGACGTGCCAAAGGTCTCGACGGGCCGATCGGCAAAAGCGATCGGGTACGACGACGCCGGCTGAAACGACGCTGCTGTCAGAGCGCCGGCTTGCCGCAAGAGCCCGCGCAGGTTCGCGTACTGGTGGAAGAAGCCGTGGAAGCCGTGCTCGATGGGTTGGGCTTCGCCGGCAACGTCGACGCTCCAGCCCGAGACCTTGCCGCCGAGCTGCGGGGCGGCTTCAAAGAGCGTGACCTTGTGCCCGCGCTCGGCGAGCACCGTGGCCGCCGCCAGCCCGGCCAGGCCGCCGCCGACGACGACGATGTGACGGGGCGCCGACGCCTGCCGCGGCCGCGGGTCATCGCCGTCGACGAGGAAGCCGTTGTGCGGCTGCACCGAAGCCAACCCCACGCCGCCGGCGACGGCGAGCCCGCCGGTGGAGGCGCCCAGCGCCTGCAGGAAACGACGACGACGCATCAGGGTTTGGATGCCGGCGGCGCCAACGCGTCACGCGCCCACGCTCGCGCCCTACGCCCGCGCTACGCCCGAGGCCCTGCGGTGGGGCGGTCGGTCACTCTTTGGGGAGGCGCACGGCAATGGCGTCGCGCAGCTGCTCGGCCTGCACGAGCAGGTCTTCGCCGACGGCGTCGCCGCCGCTGTCCCACTCGCGCAGCTCGTCGATGACCTTGACGACGGCGGTCAGCGCCTTTCGCAGGTGCCGCACCTTGTCGTCGGCTTTCTTGGGCTTGCTCGACTCGGGGATGGACTCGTTGAAGGCCCGCTTGAGCGCGCTGGCGGTCTCGCCGTCGAGGGCGGCGCGCTTGAGCGACAGGTAGGCGTCTTCGCTGACGCGGGCGTCGTCAAAGGCCTGTTTGGCGTCGGCGAGGACGGCGACGCAGTTGAGGTCGGGCAGGGGCCCGGGCGGCAGATCGTCTTTGCGGGCCTTGAGCTCCGACGACGTGCGCGGCGGCAGGTACTCGGGGGCCTCTTCGCCGAGCCACGACCACGAGCGCACCAGCTTCTTTGCCGTGGCCCCCGACAAGAACAGCTCGTCGGCGCAGAAGCGCTCGAACGAGACGTAGCCCCAGTCTTTGAACGCCGACGTCTTCAAGACGGCCGCCAGCACCTCGCCGAGGATGACCCACGAGCTCTTGAAAGCCAGCGCCGCTTCGAGAATGCGGTAGCGCTGGGTCGCAGGCTCGAGACCCGCCATCTTTGACAAGATGGAGACCTCGGCATGCGTGAGGTCGGGCGCCTTTGACATCTTTGATGTCGCTCGCGGCGCGGCTTTTTTGATGAGCGGTGTCGGCTTCTTCGTCGGCTTCTTTGCCTGCGACTTCGCCGTTGCCTGCGACTTCGCCTTGGCCGCCGGCTTCTTCTTCTTTGCCTTGGCCATGGGCTGGGGTCGGCTCAACGACGGGGGCCGCGACCG
>JBKJNL010000742.1:0-2661 GCA_046593615.1 Myxococcota bacterium
GAGCACCACGCGCGCGCCGAGGGCCGCGAGGTGCAGCGCCGTCGCCTGACCGATGCCGGCCGACGCGCCGGTGACAAAGGCGGTGTCGTCGTCGAGGCGGCGGATGGAGAAGGGCTGCATGCCCGGCCCATAGCGCGCCCGCGGTTGCCCGTCAGCGGCGCCGGTGATGAGCGCGCGTCAGGAGCGGTGGGTCTTGAACAAGCGGAACAGCAGCCACAGCGACGGCAGCACCAGCGCAGCGCCGCCGAGCAGAAGCGGCAGCAGCGGGCCCATCACCTCGATGCGGGCGCCGGCGTCGTCGGCGTGCACGTCGGGCAGGATCAAGTAGCCGTCCATCGCCAGGCCGAAGCCGACGACGATGATGGCGACCTGGGCGGCGACGGCGAAGCGGGCGACACCGAAGTGGCCGCGCAGCAAACCGACGACGACGACGGCGGCGAGGACGAACACCAGGCCCTGCGCCGGCAGCGCCCAGGGCGCATGCAACAGGCCCTCGAACAGGCGCGGCGCGTCGACGGCCGCGCGCCAGACGACGACGGCGGAGAAGGAGCCGGCGACGACCTCCATCACCAGCGCCCGGCGCCGAAACCAGTTGCGTTCTTCGACGTCGTCGGCGCCGTCGGCGTCGTAGGCCAGGTAGACCGCCGCCAACATCATGAAGAGCGCGAGGCCAAAGACGCCGACGGCCAGGGCGAAGGGCGTGGTCCAGCCGACAAAGAAGCCCGAGACGACGACGCCGCCGCGCTCGAGCTGCTCGACACGGATGTCTCCCGAGGCCAGCGCTGCCAACGACGCACCCAGCAGCACCGGCGTGACGACGCTGGCGATGCCAAAGGCGACGCCCCAGCGGTGGCGGTGCGGGGCGGTCTCCATGCCGTAGGCGCGCAGCACGAAAGCCGAGCCACGCACCACCATGCCGATGAGCGCCAGGCTGAGCGGGACGTGCAGGGCCGTGGCGATGACCGCAAAGGCCCGCGGAAAGACCGTGAACAGGGTGACGACGAGGAAGATCAACCAGACGTGGTTCGCTTCCCAGATGGGCGCGATGGCGTGCTCGATGGCCCGGCGCACCCGGGGCCGCGATGGGCGGCGGGCCAGCAGGTCCCAGACGCCGCCGCCGTAGTCGGCCCCGGCCGTCACCGCGTAGGCCACCAGGGCCACACCGAGCACGACGACAAAGAAGGAGGGCGTGATGATGGCTGCGCTCATCGGTGCGCTCATCGGTGCGCTCCATCGGCGGGCGCGTCGCCGGGGACGCTGCTCGCCGGCAACACGCCGTGGGCGATGTCGGCGCTGAACACGTGGCGGCGCAGCGCCAGCAGCACGACGACGCCGAGAAACACGTAGAGCGCCGTAAAGGTCGTGAAGGGGACGATGAGATTCGGCATCGGCGTGACGGCGTCTCTGGTGCGCAACACACCGTGGATGATCCACGGCTGGCGCCCCACCTCGGTGACCACCCAACCAGCCTCGAGCGCGATCAAACCGAGCGGCGCCGCCACGATGCACAGCTTGCGAAACAACGGCGTGCGCCACGGCGCTCGGCGTCGCCACAGCAGCAGCAGCAGGCCGAGCCCGACGACGCCGAGCATGGCCATCCCCGCGCCGACCATGACCTGGAAGGCGAGGTGCACGACGAGGGTGGGCGGTCGATCGCCGCGCGGCACCTCGCGCAGCCCCTTGACCTCGCCGTCGAAGTCGCCGGTCGCCAGGAAGCTCAGGGCGCCCGGGATGCGCAGCGCCCAACGCGTTTGTTCGTCGTCGTCGTCGGGCAGGCCGCCGATGGACAGCGCCGCGCCACGCTGCGTCTCGTAGAGGCCTTCGGCGGCCGCCAGCTTCATCGGCTGGTGGCGCGCGAGGTGCTTGGCGGCCAGGTCGCCCGACAACAGCTGCAGCGGCATGGCGATGACGGCGACGATGAACGCGATGCGCAGCGCCTCGTGGTGGAACGGGCTCTCGGGGTCGCGGCCGAGGCGCCAGGCGTGGATGCCCATGACGGCGAACGCGACGCTGGCGTAGGCGGCGATGGACATGTGCAGGGCTTCAGTCGGGAACGCCGGGTTCCAGAACGCCGCCCACAGATCGAGGTCGACGAGCTCGCCGTGCTCGTTCGCGCGGAAGCCCGCCGGGCTGTTCATAAAGGCGTTCACCGCCATGACGAACACGCCAGAGGCGAGGCCCGAGATGGCGACGACGACGCCGCTGGCGAGGTGCAGCCAGGGGTTCAGGCGCTCGCGCCCGTAGAGGTAGATGCCGAGAAAGATGGCCTCGGTGAAGAAAGCGAAGCCTTCGAGGCTGAAGGGCATGCCGATGAGCGGCCCGGCGCGCTCCATGAAGCGCGGCCACAAGAGACCCAGCTCGAAGCTCAAGACGGTGCCGGAGACGGCGCCGACGGCGAAGAGGATCGCGGCGCCCTTCGCCCAGCGCTGGGCGAGCTCGGCGCAGGCCGCGCTGCCAGTGCGCAGGTGGCGCCACTGCGCCATCACCATCATGACCGGCAGGGCCATGCCGACGACGCTGAACAAGATGTGGAACCCGAGAGAGATGGCCATCTGGCTGCGGGCGGCGAGCAGGTCGGTCATGGCAACGCTCCGGACCCAGGAAGACGGCGGCGCCGGCGCCGGCGATGGCGCCGACGACCACGACGACGACGCCGGCGAC
>JBKJNL010000750.1:0-4326 GCA_046593615.1 Myxococcota bacterium
GGTTCGACGTCGACGCCGCCGGCTTCGCCGACCGCCTCGATGAGGCCGCGCTGCGACGGGCATCGGTGGTCTGGCGGCCGATTCCGCCCCTGCGCTGACGCGCGCGAAAGCGTTGCCGTCGTCGACGTCGTCTGCTCTGTTGGTCGCATGTCCATTCGAACCGCCCGCGTCGCCGAGGAGATCCAGAAGGTCCTCGGTGAACGCCTCGTCCGCGGCCTGCGCGATCCGCTGCCGGGCTTCGTCACCATCCGCTCCGTCGAGGTCACCTCCGACTTCGCCCACGCCAAGATCTTTGTCTCGGTCTTTGGCAGCGACGCGCAGAAGCTCGGCGCCATTGAAGGACTCAAGTCGCAGAAGGGCTCGCTGCGCAAAGAGGTCGGCGACAAGATCCGCCTGCGCCAGACGCCCGACCTGCAGTTCATTCTCGACGAGAGCGCCGAGCGCGCCGCCCGCGTGCACGCGCTGCTCGACGAGGCCCGGGTGCGCGACGCTGCCGCTGCAAAAGCGAGCAGCGAGCGCGCCGCCAACGAAGCCAACGGCGTCCCCAGCGCCTCTGGCGGGGTGAGCCCGCCGCCCGAGCGGCCCGTCGCCACGAAGAGCGCCGTCGTCGAAGCCCAGCACGGCATCGCCTCCGCCTCCGCCGCCACCCGCCTCAGCGCCGACATCGACAGCGGCGCGGCCCGCAGCGCCGTTGCCGTCGGAGCCGATCCTGCGCGGGCCGCGGTGGCGATTCCGGCTGCCAAGAAGCCGCCGAATTACGAGAAGTCGACATCAAAGGCCGCGGCGAAGCAGGCCGCGTCAAAGAAGACGGCGTCAAAGAAGAAGATGGCGTCAAAAAAGACGTCGACAAACACCGCGACGACGAAGACCGCGACGACCAAGACCGCGACGACGAAAAAGACGCCGGCAGCAAAGGCCGGCAAGAACGGAACGAACTGATGGCCCGCACGCTCTTTGGCACCGATGGCATCCGCGGCGAGGCCAATGTCTTTCCGATGACCGCCGACGTCGCGATGCGCCTGGGGCGCGCGCTGGGTCACCTCATCAAGAGCGGCAAGCTCGGGCGCGCGCCGCAGCCACCGCTGTCGCCGGGCAGCACGTCGTCGACGACGCAGACGCTGTTGCCGGCCACGTCGTCGGCCCACCGCCGCCGCGTCGTCATCGGCAAAGACACGCGCATCTCGGGCTACATGGTCGAGCAGGCCATCTGCGCCGGCATCACGTCGATGGGCGTCGACGTCATGCTGACCGGTCCGCTGCCGACGCCCGGCGTCGCGTTCATCACCAGCTCGATGCGCGCCGACGCCGGCATCGTCGTCTCGGCCAGCCACAACCCGTTTCAAGACAACGGCATCAAGGTCTTTGCCCACGACGGCTTCAAGCTGCCCGACGACGTCGAAGAAGAGCTCGAGCGCTTGATCCTGAACCCAGAAGACCTCGAGGGCTGGACGCCGACCGGCCGAGACATCGGCCGCGCCGTGCGCATCGACGACGCCAAGGGCCGCTACATCGTGCACCTCAAGGCGACGTTCCCCGATGAGCTCACGCTCGAAGGGCTGAAGGTGGTCGTCGACTGCGCCCACGGCGCCGCCTACGCCGTGGCTCCCCACGTGTTCCGCGAGCTGGGCGCCACCGTCGTCGAGCTCGGCACCGACCCCAACGGCGTCAACATCAACGAAGGCTGTGGCTCGCTGTTTCCGCAGCTGTTGCAGAAGACTGTCGTCGAACAAGGCGCCCATCTCGGCGTGGCCCTCGACGGCGACGCCGACCGGCTCATTGTCGTCGACGAAGGCGGCCAGATCGTCGACGGCGACGCCGTCATGGCCTTGTGCGCCCGCGAGCTCGCCAAGAAGGGCGCGCTGGCCGGCAACTGCATCGTGGCCACCGTGATGAGCAACGGCGGCCTCGAGCGCTGCCTGCGCGAGGTCGGCGTCGAGGTCGAGCGCGTGCAGGTCGGCGACCGCTATGTCGTCGAGCGCATGAAGGCGCGCGGCTTGAATCTCGGCGGTGAGCAGTCGGGCCACGTGGTGTTCCTCGACCACGCCACCACCGGCGACGGCTGCGTCGCGGCCCTCGCCGTCGTCGCCGCGATGTTGCGCGAGCAGAAGCCGCTGTCGGCGTTGGCGTCGGTGTTCCGGCCGTCGCCGCAAGAGCTGGTCAACATCAAGATTGGCAAGAAGATCCCGCTCGAAGAGCTGCCCACCGTGCAGGCCTGCATCGCCGATGTCGAAAAGCAGCTCGGCGACACCGGTCGCGTGCTGGTCCGCTATTCGGGCACCGAGCTGAAGTGCAGGGTGATGGTCGAAGGCGACGACAGCGCGACCATCAAGGCCGCCGCGGCCCGCATCGCCGAGAGCCTGCAGCTGGCGCTCGCCTGAGTTTTTTGTCGGGCCTGGCGTCACTCTGGACGTCGAGCAGCTGGCGCTGCCGCCGGCTACACCCCCTGTCACCGAGATCGCTCAGCGCGCTCTCCACCGGAGTCTCCATGCGCATCCACCCCGTGCTCCTCGTCGTCGCTGTCCTGTGCGCTGCCAGCGGGTCGCAGGCGCAAGACGAACGCATCGTGGCCTTTTGCGACAAGCTCTTCGAGTGCGGGCTTGAGCCGGTGGCCGCCGACTGCGTCACCAACTCGGTCACCAGCGACACCAACGCCCGCGGCGTCAACGATCCGATTTGCACCGAGTACGCCGACGCCGAGATCGTCTGGATGGGCTGCATCGCCACCAAGAATTGCTCGGCGTTGAACGGCTGCGACGCCGAAGACGCGCCCCGCCAGGAGCTCGAACAGCAGGGCGCCACCGCCTGCGGCAATGGTGCCCCCCCGCTCGCGCCGCCGGCCGGCTGGCAGTGCGACCCCGGCAACTTCAACTCCGGCGACGGCTGTGACTGCGGCTGCGGCGAGCCCGATCTCGATTGCGGCGGCACCGGCTGCGGCCCCGCCAGCTGCAACGCCGACGGCTGCGGCTTCTGCCACGACGACGACACCGACCTGTTCACCTGCGGCGGCACGCCCGGCAACGACGGCTTCGACAACGACGACGGCGGCAACAGCGGTTTCTCCACCGGCAGTGACGACCGCGGCGCGGCGGACGGCGGCGCCGGCGGCGTGCCGGTGTGCGGCTCCAATGGCAGCGCGCCCCTGGCGGGTCTGGCGGCAGTGGCGGCGTTGCTGCTGCTCCGTCGTCGTCGTCGCTGACGGCGCGCCACTCGCCCGGTGCTCACTGACGCGCGTGCGCTCAGCTGGAGCGCACCGCCGCGGCCCCGACCTCGAGCTCGCCGTGGCTGACCGTCGGCGACAGGCCGATGGCCGCGGGGTGGCCGGTCAGCTCGGATGATGGAAACACCAGCGGTACGGCGCCGTCGTCGACGGGGCGGGCCAGCTCACGCTCGAGGATCATCGAGGTGTACTGCTCAAGGGTGCCTTCACGGGTGTTGCCGTTCAGCACGACCTCTTGGCCCATGCGCTCGGCCCAGGCGCGCACGCCGGCGACGCGCGAGAGCTGCGGCGCGTAGCTCTCGGCGGCCACGCCATTTTCGCTGACGACCGCCACGCCTTTTTGCGTCGTGAGGCACAGGCTCATGTTGCCGGCGGTGTGACCCGGCGTGAGCACCAGGGCCACGCCCTTGCCGAGCCAGGCGTCGTCGTCGAGCAGCCGCACGCGGTCGTCGGCGATGCCGTCGGTGCCGTCGGGGCAGTACCAGAGCGCCTGCAGCGGATGCAGGTCGCGCGCGGCCTGCCACTCGGCGCGGTGCACGAGCAGCTGCGCCCGCGGCAACAGCGAGCGCTCGCCCAGCCAGCGGCGGACATCTTGCGTGTGCAGGTGATCGTAGGCGACGTAGTCGACGTCGTCGGGGCCGAGGCCGAGCTTCTCGAGGTGGTGCTCGACGGTGCCGTGGCGCTGGGCGAGCACCTTGTCGGCCAGGAAGTCGCCGTACTTCTTGCGCAGGCGGGCAAAGAACGGCGTGGCCTGGTTGCGCTCGTAGTCAGACGGGTTGAACAGCAGCACGCGATCGACGCCATCGTGGTCGACGAAGCGCACCACATGCATGCGGTTGGTCATCATCACGTAGGGCAGGGGCGACAGCGCCGCACCCTGAAACGCATAGAGCGTCGGGTACGGAAACGTCACCAGCTTGCAGCTGGCGACGCCCGCGACGACGCCGTCGTCGAGCAGCGCCTGGCGCGCCCGGGGTGCGGCCTCGATGGTGGCCCGCAGCCGCTCGGCCGCCGTCGTCTTTGACCGGGCCTGCTGCAACCCCGGCAGCGAGCGCGCGGCGCTCGCAGTTGCCTCACCCGAGTGCTCCGCTCCAGGGCCGCTCGGGCCC
>JBKJNL010000796.1:0-6359 GCA_046593615.1 Myxococcota bacterium
AACCTAACCACCTGGAACGCCTCGGCATGTGCGCCCCGCTGTGGCGTTTCACGACGAGATGACCCAGCGCACCGGCGCCTCCCCGATCGGGCCGGATCGGTGTAGGCAAATGGATGCAGAAGGCCGAAAACTGGCGTTCTCGGCGCCGTTCAGCTCCGATTGGCCCCGATGGTTGCATTGCGCCGCACTGAAGGTTCGAGATCTCCGCCCCCGGGGCCGACCGAGCCGAGCCCGCCGGAGTCGCCAGACGCGAGCCCGCCGGTCACGTCGGCCGCAGCCGTCGCGGTCGTCGCCGGACCTGCCCGTCTGACGGGCACCGCGCTCACGGTCGTCGGCTTCTTGGCCGTCGCCGCCCTGCTCTCGCTCGTGCCCGGCGTGCCTGGGCCGCTGCGCCCGCTCGACCTCGACGACGGCGCCGATCGCGCGGCGCTCGCCGCTCGCTTGATCGCGCGTCCAAAGATGACGCTCGTCGAGCACGAGCAGAAGCTGGCCGGCGAAAACGAAGTCCCCGACCTCGCCGACAGCCACGTCGTCGACGCCGCCGAAGAGGCCGAGCTGCACCAGGAGCGCAACGGCGCCGACGACCTGCGCGTGCTCGCCGACAACGAGCGCGCCCCGCCCGCCGCCGAAAACGAAGGCGCCGGCACCGACGCCGCCCCCGGCCACAACGTCGTCGTCGTCGACCGCGGCGCCTACGCGGCCCGGCCGCTGCCGCGCTCGCTCATGAGCCGCGCGCGGCGCTCGCACGAGCGCGGGCACACGCTGCAGATGCCGGGCGCGCGCATCGAGAACCCCTGCGTCGAGCCCGATGCGCAGGCCGCCGGCGGCTGCCGCCGCACCGCCCTCGACCCGTTCTTTGCCACCCTCGACGCCCTCGCCCGCGGCCCCGAAGCCGACCTGGCCGCCAACGAAAGCGAAAACGACGACGACAGCGGCGAAAACGACGGGGCCGCCCGCGCCAGCGTCGTCGTCTTTGGCAACAGCTTGATCGCTTCCGACCATGTCACCGACGTGGTGCGCGATGAGCTGCAGGGGCGCTTCGGCGACGGCGGCCGCGGCCACCTGCTGGTCGATCGCTTGAGCAAGGTCGCGGGCCGCCGCGTGCGCACCGGCACCGGCAGCGAGGGGTGGATCATCCGCAGCTTTGCCCAGGAGGCCCCCGTCGTCCCCGGCGTGCGCTTCGGCTTCGCCGGCTCCCTGCACGAGGCCAGCGTCGACGGCGAGACGACGACGTGGACGCTCGAGCGATCGTCGTCGGCGCGGCTGTCGTGGCTCGACACCGGCGCCGGCCTGCGGCTCACCGTCGACGGCGCCGAGGTGCTGCGGGTGCCGCGCGCAACCGGCTCCGACCTCGCCGCAAAGGCCCAGGCGCAAGCACCGCAAAGCATCGAGGTGCGCCTGCCCCCCCTCGGCAAGGAGCTGAAGCTCGTCGCCGACAAAGGCGCCCGCGTCTTTGGCGTCTCGCTGGAGCGCGACGCTCCTGGCGTCGTCGTCGACACCATCGGCGTGCCCGCGGCCTCGGCGCGGCTCTACCTCGATGGCACCGACGCCGACCTGTTCGTGGCCCAGGTCGCGGCCCGCGATCCGGCGCTCGTGACGCTGATGCTCGGCGGCAACGAGACCCGCGGCATCTCGTACGGCAACATCACCGCGCCCATCTTTGAAGAAAAGCTCACGTCGTTGATCGACCGCCTGCGCCAGGCCGCGCCCCGGGCGGCCTGCTTGATCGTCACGCCCATCGACGCCGCCAAGACGACCACCGGCTCCGACGAGCTCGTGACCCGCGACGAGATCGCCAGCATCATCGATGTCGAGCGGCGCGTGGCCGCGGCCAAGGGCTGCGCGCTCTTCGATCTGTTTGCGGCCATGGGCGGCAAGGGTTCTCTGGCCCGCATGCGCGACGGCGGCTTCGTCAGCGACGACCTCGTGCACCCCACCGCCCGCGGCGGCGACGTGCTCGGCCAGCTGTTCGCCGATGCGCTCGTGCAGAGCTGGGCCGACACCGCGGCCCCCAGCGACGTCCCGGGCCGCGAATCGTTGGTGTTCCGGCGACACCAGGAAGACGGCGGCCGCCCGCGCTTCGTGGGCCTGTCCTTTCCCGCCGACGATCGCATCGTTCCCGTCGTCGTCGGCGAAGAGCAGCAAGAGCGACCGGCGCCGCTGTCGCGCTTCTTTGCCCGCTTGTCTGAGCTCGACGGCGGCACGCGCAGCCGCGTCGCCATTGGGCAGTTCGGCGCCTCGCACACCGCCGGGCAGATGCTCACCGACCGCATCCGCGAGCGGATGGGGGCCCGCTTCGGATCCCTGGGCCGCGGCTTCGTCTCCGTCGGCAAGGCCAGCAAGCGTCTGGCGCCGTCGGGCGTGTTTCGCGAGCTCATCGGCTCGGCGGAGGTCGCCGACGGCCGCGAAGTCGTCTTTGGCGGCGCCCTCGGCATGTCGGGCACGAAGACCCGCTTGTTGCCGGGCGCACGCTTCCGCGTCGGCTTCTGCCAGGGTTGCCAGCCGCCGACGGGCGTCGGGGGCGGTGCCGGCGGCGACGACGACGCCGTGTCGCCGTCGGAAGAGAACGGCCGCCTGCAGCTGGCCTGGCTCTACACCCCCGACATGGGCACCGCCGACGTGCTCGTCGACGGCGTCACCGTGGCGACGCTGACGCCGCGGACGCGCCGCCTGGAGAGCGACGTGCAGTTCCTCTCGCTGCCGGTGCACCACGAAAAGGCGGTGCTCGAAGTGGTGTCGCGCAAAGACGCGCTGCCCATCGCCAGCGACGACGTGCTCGGCGACGACGACGTCGGCCGCCTGTCGGCGGTGGGCCCGGTGCACCTGCTGTCGGTCACCGAAGAGATGGATCGCCGAGGCATCGTCCTCGACGCCGTCGGCCTGCCGGGCACCACCGGCATGACGCCCCAGCGCTGGCGCCAGGACCTCTATGCCGAAGAGGTCAGGGCCCGCCGCTACGACCTGATCGTGACGGCGTGGGGCACCAACGAAGCCGGCATCGCCTCCCTCGACGAAGCCACCTACCGCCACCACTTCGGCGCGACGTTGAAGACGCTGCTCGATGCGTCCCCCGACGCCGACTGCATCATCGTCGGCGCCAGCGACCGCTTCGACGAAAAGAACGGCGTGTTCGTGCAGGCCCCCAGCCACGACCTCGTCGAGCGCGTGCAGCGCGAGCTCGCCGCCAGCCGCGGCTGCGCGTTCTTCTCGTTGCGCGACGCGATGGGCGGGCCGGGGTCGATGCTGCAGTGGGTCAAGGACGGCGTCGGTCACCCCGACCACGTGCACTTCACGCGCGAGGGCTACCAGAAGCTGGCCGACGCCTTTGTCGACGACCTGCTGGCGGCCTGGCAGTTCGAGCACAAGCAGGCCCAGCCACAGACGGCGGCGAAGCTGGCGGCGGCGACGGCACGGTCGGCGGCGAAGACAGCGGCACGGTCGGCGGCGCGGTCGGCGGCGGCACCGACAACGTCGACAACGACGGAGACGACGGACGATCCGCCGCCGCCCTGGTCGGACGGGCCGATCGACCCGCCAGCCGACGGCCGCGCGACGCAGGACGGGGGCTGACATGCTCTTTCACAGCCTTCAGTTTCTGCTGTTTTTGCCCATCGTGATGTTCCTTTATTGGGGCCTCGCCCGTCGGGCCACGGCGAGAAAGGTCCTGCTCGTCATCGCGAGCTTGATCTTCTACATGGCATGGAATCCGGCACCTGTGGTGCTGCTGATCTATCTTACGGTCGTCGACTGGGCGGCGGGGTTCTGGTTGGCGAAGACGGCCAAGCCCGGCCTGCGAAAGGCGATCGTCGCGGTCTCGATCGTCAACAACCTGGCCCTGCTCGGCCTCTTCAAATACGCCGACTGGATCACCCGCTCGGTCGTCGACGCCGCCGCCTCGTTCGGCGTGGCCCTCGTCTACAAGCCCCTCGGCCTGCTTTTGCCGGTGGGCCTGTCGTTCATCGTCTTCCAGGGCATGAGCTACACGATCGACGTCTACCGACGGGAGCTGCGCTCGCGGCACTCGCTGCTCGACGTCTCGGTGTTCATGACCTTTTTCCCGCACGTCGTGGCCGGCCCCATCGTGCGGGCCTCGGACTTCCTGCCGCAGGTCGATGAGCAGCCCCACATCGACGACGACAAGGGCGCGCGGGCGCTGTTCCGCATCCTCACCGGCATGGTCAAGAAGCTGGTGGTGGCCGACTTCCTCGCCGTGAACCTCGTCGACCGCGTCTTTGCCGACCCCGGCAACCACACCGGCCTCGAGGTCGTCGTCGGCGTCCTCGCCTACACCCTGCAGATTTATTACGACTTCTCCGCCTACTCCGACATCGCCATCGGCACCGCCGCCTTGTTCGGCTTTGTCTTGAAAGAGAATTTCGACAAACCCTATTTGTCTGTGAATCTCTTCGAGTTCTGGCGACGCTGGCACATGTCATTGGGCTCGTGGCTGCGCGATTATTTGTATGTTCCCATGGGCGGCAACCGTGGCAGCCGCAGCCGCACGCTGTGGAACCTGATGGTCACCATGGTGCTCGGCGGCGTCTGGCACGGGCCCGACTGGCGCTTCGTCATCTGGGGCCTCACGCACGGCATCGGCCTCGGCCTGACACGGCTGTGGTGGTGGAGCTTCGGCAAGCCATCCAAGACGAAGCCGGCGTCGGCGTTGAGCAATGTCATCTGCATGCTGCTGACCTTCGCCCTCGTCGTTGAGCTGCGCATCATGTTCAAGGCCAAGACGCTGACGCACGCGGCTGACGTCTTTTTTGCCCAGGGTGCGCACTGGCAGACGTTGTCGGCGCCGGCGCTCACCTGGCCGGTGCTGCTCTGTCTGAGCGTGGCCATCGCCTGCCACCTCTGCACGCATGGCTTCTACCACCGCGTGGCCGGCCTCTTTGCCCGCGCGCCCATCGCGCTGCGCGTCGTTGCCCTGTTGGCGGTGTCGCTGTTCATCCAGCAGGTCGCTTCTGCGGAAGCCCAGCCATTCATCTACTCAAAATTCTGACGCTCTGCCGACAATTGTTGTTGGGGAAAAATCTGCTCGACCGCATGTGACCGGGCGTGACCGGGCGTGACGCGGGCTGACCGCATGGCACCGCGCGGGGCTATCCTGCGGCCGTGGACCGCGCCCTCCTGCTGCTGCTCTTGACCGCCGTCGTCGACGTCGTCGTCATCGCCCGCGCCCATGTCCCGCGCAGCGAGAAGCTCGGGCTCGCGCTCTTCCAGATCGTGCTGGCCTGCGTCGCGGTCGGCGCCACGCTCACCACGCTGCTCGGCGTCGACGGCGCCGGCCGCTCGCTGCTGGCCTGCGCGGCCGGACCGCTGCTCGTGTTGCTCGTGCGCCAGCCCTCGTCGCTGTCGTCGTGGTCGACGGCGCCAACCGGTCCGTCGTCGGGGGCGGTGGAGCTGGTGGCGGCGCCGCGTCTGGTGCGGGCGAGCGGTCCGGTGTTCGCCGCCTTGCTCGTCGCCGGCCTCGGCGTCGAGACCGCGCTGGTGCTGCACGCGCCACGGGCGCTGGTCGCCGTGCCCGCCGCCGCGGTCGTCGTCGTCGCTGCGCTTCTGCTGCAGGCAAGCCTGGCGCGCGCGACCGGGGTGACCGGGGCGCTCGCCCGGGCCCGCGTGGCCAACGACGCCGTCGTCGCCGGCCTGCTCGGCCTGGCCGCGCTCGCTGCCGGTGCGGGGATCGGCGGTCAGGCGTGGGCCGCGCTGCTGGCCACGGCGGCTGCGCTGGCCACGGCCGCGCGCGTCGCCAACGCGCCGCCCGATCGCCGTGACGTCGTCGTGGTCGTCGTGGCCGCGGCCTTGTGCGCCGCCGTCGTCGACCTCGCGGCCTTGCCGGTGGTGGCCTGCGCGGTCGCCGTCGCCGTCGTCGTCGGCCGCAGCCTGCTGGTGCCGCCGCGCACAACGACGTCGGCGCCGACCGCTTTTCTGGCGGTGCCGATGCCGCCTGGCCTGGGGGGCGTGACGCCCCTGCTCGACGACGCGCTGCTGCGTCGTCCCGGCCGGCCCCGCGTGTTGGCCCGCACCCCCGCTCGCCGTCTGCTCGACGCGGCGATGGACCGCGCCCAGCGGGCCCAGCCGCAGCAGCGCGGACGGCCGGCCATCGACGTCAACGCCAGCGAGGGCGACGCCGACGTCGACGGCGACCCGTCGGAGCTGGCCGAGGCGTTGTGCGCCGTCCTCGACAACGCCCTGCGCCAGCAGGCGCGACACCCGTGGGCCAGGATCAGCGTCGTCGTCCGCGCCGCCGCGCAGACCGTCAGCTTCGAGGTGAACGACACCGCCCCCGACGTCATCGCCCGCGCCGACGCCGATGCCGACGCCGACGCTCGCGCGGGCGACACCGGCGACACCGGCGACAC